>CAZEYI010000191.1:0-1512 GCA_964516785.1 uncultured Candidatus Peribacteria bacterium | reverse complement strand
AGGCGATCGGCCTGGTCGCACCTGCGATCGAGGCGTACTTCAGGGGTCCGAACGCCGCGCGTCCAGCGCTGGCTGTCGTCGTCGGCGTCAAGAACGCCGGCACCTCGGTGGGTGGGGTTTTCCTCGCCGAGTACAACTTCGGAGAGCCCTCAACCTGGGAGAAGCGTTACGACCACTTCGCCAAGGCCAAGGCCCGCATCTGTCTTCGGACCGGCCTGAACAGCGACGAGGCTGTCCGCAATGAGCCATTTGCGCTCGACCCGGGCGACATCACCTACCGGGGCGGCATCGTCATCGGAAGCGGCGACATCAAGATCGTCGTCGCCTGCTCGGGACTTGCGTCCCGGGACGATGAAATGTTCTCGTACATGATCGGGCACGCGATCATTTCCATCCTGCGCCGTCAGGTCGAAGCCGTTACTGCGACGGACCAAGCCTACCTGCCGCAGTAGTCCACACGAAACCCGAACCCTTGCCCCGCATTCAGCGGGGTGAGGGTTCTCAACACATTCTTATTCATTCTTTTCTTTCTTGCTATACTAATTTCTATGAAGATAGTTGTTACCGTATTTGTCATGATAATTTTTGCGCTTTTTTTACAGGAAGCAATCCGAATAGGGTACCTTTATAAAAAAGCCAGAGATTTAGATCAGACGACCCGATCCTTTACTACAACAGGCGATAGCTCTTACACAATTTTGTTCGTAGGAGACAGAAGTATTTTTGCTTCAGGACTTGAAGATCCACTGGATTCTCTCCCAGGACAAATTGCAGGTTTTTTGAGCCCTGGATCAATCTTTGTTGATGGAAGTCCAGCTCTGCAAATAAAAGACCTTTACAGTGTTCTAGTTCGTCATGCTCAAGATACGCCTGACCTTGTTATTATTTCGATAGGTGAGAACGATATTTTCCATAAAAAGCCAGCGGCTGAAGTGAAGACGGATCTTGAAAAAGCATTAGATATTGCAATCCAAATTTCGGATAAAAAGGTAGTTCTAATTGCACCTCGCGATATAGGTCAGGCAGGAATCATGCCGCCCCTTTTGCCAGCTCAGTATAAAAGACTGACTGAGAGTTATGATTCGTTGTTTTCAGATGTATCAGAAAGATTGGGAGTTGAATTTTTACCGAGTTCGTATGTGGGAGGGGATTGGGGTGATATAAAAAAAGACGAAATGTATCTGTCAGACAAATTCCACTTGAGCACGTATGGGTATAAGATTTGGTCACAGGGAGTTATAGACAATAGTATTCTTCTTAAAAACTTCCAAAAATAACAGGTCAGAAGACTGTTATTAGGTTTGACTCGCGCACAAAAATATCTTATAATATTATTAATGCAAAAAGAAAGAAGGTCGGTTGCGACTTACTTGGAGAATCAAGCTGTGATAGAGCGCGACCATTTACAACTGGTGGAAAAGGTAAGTAATGCGCGCACAGTATTGAATTTTTCCAACAGAATACGAAATTCACGAGTGGCTGTCGTTTCGCTCTTGGCAGGTCTTGGAACTC
>CAZEYI010000190.1:0-1548 GCA_964516785.1 uncultured Candidatus Peribacteria bacterium | reverse complement strand
TAATTACTTGATTGCATACATCCTCATGTTGATGTAAAGCCACCACTCTCGACCCAGGCAATATAATCCCAACATCATTGCTCGCAATCTCTTCCAAAGTATTCCCTAAGACATCTTGATGGTCATAGCCCTGTCTGGTAATCACAGAAATTTTATCTTGTCTAGTGACAATATTACTCCCATCATAGGTTCATCCCATCCCAACTTCTACTACAGCAACATCCACTTTTGCTAGAGCAAAACATAAGTAAGCAAACACCATCATAACTTCATAATACGAAGGATCGCCATACTGTGATGCACGACACGCCTCTACAGCCTGTACTATCTTTTCTGCAGCAGAAAAAATAATATCATCTGATACAAACACATTATTCACCTGTGCTCTCTCACGCCAATCCAACAAATGCGGCGACACATGCAGTCAGACTTGCAATCCATGCGCTTGTAAGATACGAGATGTCATATATGCAGTCGATCATTTACCTGATGTCCCAGCAATATGAATCACAGGATACGCATCTTGTGGATTACCAAGCTGCGACGCCAAAAATTTAACCCTCTCTAGACCAAATGCACCAAATTGTATCGGCGCCTTATCCAAGAGTTTTAAAAAATATGCGTAGACACTATCTATAGTATTAAATTGCATTACGCTAGAAACTATCTATAAATATAGAGTGTTTGTATGTATACACCTAGCAAAAACAATTTGTTTTTTACAAAGCACAAAAACAACAATACCCATGAAATCATACATCATAAAAAAATCTAAAACTCACGGCAAATGATTATTTGCAAACAAATCTTTCGATAAAGACGATTTAATTTTTGAAGTTGATCTATCCAAACTAGCAAAAATAAAAACGGGGACTAAACTTTCCAAAAAAGATGAACTCCATATCGATTATGCATGACATGGGAAATATGTCGTTAGTAAGCATCCCTATGTGTATATAAATCATTCGTGTGATCCCAATGTAGTGATAAAGCACGAAACTATTGCGAGAAGCAAGTTTTATGCTATGCAGGATATCCAGAAAGGAGAACAATTAACCTATGATTTTGGAGTCAATGCGATGGATCAAATTGACAAGGAATTATGGAGCACAAAATGTACATGTGGTTCTAAAAATTGTAGAGGTATTATATCATCCTGTTTTTTGAAACAACCTATTAAAATACAAAAAAAATATTACAAATATCTCCCTCCTTCCTTAAAAAGAAAATACAAGAATAAATTATGAAAATTATCTAAATAAATAATTTTTTCGTCACCTCAGTCATCTGCTTCGTCCATCTCACATCATGCACTCTCACGTAGTCCACTCCTTGATGCATCGCATACATCACGCTTGCTAGAGAACTTCCTACTCTATCACTTGGACCTGTATCCTGTGATATTTTTCACAAAAATCATTTTCTCGATGGACACACATATACAGGCAAAGCAAATTCTTCTTTGATCTGCGCTATAGCTTGCAAAAGTTTGACGCTATCCATCGGATCCTGACTCACAAAAACTCCCATGCCTGGATCTAAGATAAT
>CAZEYI010000189.1:0-1599 GCA_964516785.1 uncultured Candidatus Peribacteria bacterium | reverse complement strand
ACACAGTATTCGGTATGTCAAACACACAACGTATAGATCCACAAGGCAACAGACTCTGAGCCGTCGTAAATATGGATAATCTTGAAAATTTTGTGGAAGATCTTGATGCTGCAGAAAAAGAATGACTTGGCAGACATTATATCCATGTTGCTGCAACCAATACTAATCTAAAAGAACTCGAAAGGATGCTTGAGCATAAAAATGTCGCTGGAGTTAAAATATATCCTGAAGCACATGATGGTTCAAGTGTTACTACAAGTTTTGCTACTGGAGCAAACAAAGAATGAGTATCCAAGCTTACTGTAGAAAAAAACTGAGTAATCGACCAAATTGCTGATCTGTGTATACAGAATAAGAAGACACTGACATGGCATTCCGAAACGCCTGGTGTCTGGCCAAAAAACTATGGCGGATGAGAATTTCCTATCGCCGCACTTCATTCTGGTATAGAAAGGATCATAGCTTTGAGTTTGAGAAAGCCTGAACTAAAGTTGGTTAATGCACATACCTCTCTTATGCAAGAAGCAGAGATGCTTATTGATGCAAACCAAAAGTTTGGAACCAACATTTGGATAGAATTATCTCCACAGTATATGGTATTGTCACAAGAGACACATGTTTTCAAAGATAGCAAATATGGAAATAGCATCTATAAATGTTTCCCAAATGTTAGAAAACAATGGAACAATCATCCTTTGACTCAATTGTTGGCATCAGAATGAGAAGATGGAGTAAATATATTAGAATGAGGAGATCATGCTCCACATGCTGCACAAGAAAAAAAACCATTTACTTTTGCAATTAAGGCGGGTAATGTGGCTGGCATTACGGATATACTAAATTTCGTATACAACGAATGAAAAGCTACTCCAGAAAACAAAAAAACAGAGGAACGAGCAGAGAGCTTCCCTTTCTTGTTTGAAGGGGGAGCAGGAGAGCATATTGCAGAAGTACTGAACAAGATTTCATCTAAACATACTCATTTATCACTCGATGATCGAGAAAACAGGATCAACTTCATCAAATGATTTGGTGGATTGCCAAACTTGAGAGATAGCGTACCGCTCTGGCTCAGCATCGCAAGCAAAACCGATATGACCCTAGGACAATTCAAGAATTTCATAGGAAATAATTGTAAGCAACTTCATAATACACTTACCTTTAATACAAAGATACCAGACAAAGAACGATTTATGAAAGTTGATCCATATAAACCACAACACGATTACTACAATGGAGCTGTTATCAATCCATGGAAAGATACTGAGTTGCAATTTAAGAATGTATGATGGACTGATTAACATCTTCCATTTTACAAAACAATATATTTTATTCCTTTTGTTCTTATGAGTATCAGAGCACACGCACTTCGTCATCTACACAATGCAGCAAATAGTGCATACATATACGGCCAAGATCCAGAAGAGATGCATGATTTGATAGTAAAAAAATTGGCTCCAAAATTGGAAAAAAATCCAATTGTTATAAAGCAATTATACAACGCACTCAATGTAGATGACAAAATATTGGAAACAGAATTCCTTTGAACCAAATACAAAAATCCTGTAGGCCTAGCGGCTGGTTTGCTCAAACAACCAT
>CAZEYI010000188.1:0-1619 GCA_964516785.1 uncultured Candidatus Peribacteria bacterium | reverse complement strand
TAGCTTGATTGCATTATACACGGATAGTGTACAAAGTCAACACGGAAAGTGTACTTTTTTGATATTTCGAACATTTTTTTTCATACGTGATCGCAGCGGGTAACGCCGCCCTCGACAAACCGGAAGCCCGTACCGTCGCAATGTTGGCAAACCGTCTCAGCGTTCGCGGTCAGGGTACGGCCTCGGTCAATCTCACGCTGCCGCAACTCAGCACGTAAGCCCCACTCACCGCCCCAAGCTGCAAGCATTAGATCAACGCCAAACGCGGGAATAGCCTTGCCGTCCTGTATCGCCTTCGCCCGCATTTGCAGTACCCGCTCGTATAATTCACCATATGCCGAGGCCGGTACACCCTCGCGGTCAAGCGTGTGGACAAACGAAGCGATCGCCGCTGCCTGTGTGTTGTTATCCCAGGGATTCCAACCGCAGTTGAGCCGCCACCGATCAAACACATCACCGAGGGCACGTTGCTTTTCAATTGGAATAGTCGCCGGTTCTGTACGGTCGATTTGCGATGATCTCGGCGGGAGTTTGCTTAACGCTGTTCCTATTTGCTCCATTAGTTCGCTCCTTTGTTAGCTTGTCTCGTTCCTTCTTGAAGATGTTCAGAACCGTACCGATCTTGGCCGGATTGTATGAATTAGTGATGGGATCGTGATTGCCCTGATAGAGTGCGATAGTCGAGGCCCAAGCTGCCCGATCTTCCGGTGTGTCTTTAACGGTGCTCTCGATCTGTCCAAGATGTGCGGGCATTAAGACCACGTCCGGAAATGCTTTGAACAGGTCACCGATTGGATATTCAAAGCCGAAATTGTCGCCCGTGTTTGTGTGTGTATTGTTACTTGTAATAGCAATTGGAATGCTATCGTTTTGCCATGCGTTTGCTATGCGTTTGCTATCGCCCGAAGTATTGTGTTCCCAACGCTTAGACGCTCCCGCCTTGCCCGCCTTGCTTCTTTGCTTCGATTTTTCTCGTAACTTTTGGCGTTCAGTTTCTTGCCTTGCCATAACAAACCTATGGCGTTTGCTATCGTATTGAAAGAACGTTGCGAGAATCATCTTCGCGGCTTCTTCGGTACATCCCTTGCCGATCCGTAATGCACATTTCAACGGGTCAGCCGGTAGCCCCTCATCAAGCCAACTGTGATCTAACGCCCTGCGATACCAACATTCCTCCTCGGCGGAAAGCTCCGCGATGCGTCCAGAAGAAAGGGCATCTTTTGGATACCAAAGATAGGCGGGTGATGTCTCGGCCATTGTTATTTTTCCACTGCCAGGTCTTGAGGTTTCAGCCGATAGAGCACCATTAACCGCAGCAAACCGTCAGCGGAAGGTTTACGATAGCCCGCCTCGATGTTTGCGATCTGGTTGCCGGTTACGCCGATCTTACGCCCGATCTCGGCACGGCTGAGGCCGCCCCGAAGGTCCTTGAACTTAGTGGTGTCCACTACAATATTTGTGAGGTTGTCTATGTCTTTCATAACTCTGTACACGGATAGTGTACACCAAAAACACAGCGAGTGTAAAGAAAATGTGTACACTTTCCGTATGAGTTTCGGTAAGTGGTTGGTGCAAGCTCGGGAACGTGCCGGATTAACACAAAGAGAATTGGCACAGCG
>CAZEYI010000187.1:0-1637 GCA_964516785.1 uncultured Candidatus Peribacteria bacterium | reverse complement strand
GTTGGTTGGGTCGGCCATTGCAATCTTTATTCCACTCTCGTCTCTGGCAAAGGCTATCATTTTTTGCCTTCTCGCAAATTTTTCTGGAACAATATGGAATGCTTCTTCAGGAATAGAAATTTTTGAGAGAACAACGTAAGGAATTTTTAAGTAATCAGCTATTAGTATTCCTAAGTTTTCATCTGAGGCAACGTCTTTCTCAATAAGCGCATCAAAAAGATTTGTTCCGGAGTCCTTTGCAAAAGATGCAATTTTCTCAAGTTTTTTATCATCTATAAGTTTTACCTTTAGAACGAGTTGTTTTAGCTCTTCATCCGAGATAATCATGGGCAGATTAAGGTTATTTAACAATAGTTTTAATCTTTGATATTAGATTACTAAAATCAAAAAAACTTTTATTTATATAATCCTTTGCTCCGAGAGAAAGTGCACGTTTGACATCGTCTTCCTGCCCAAGAGTTGAGAAAACAAGGACTGGAATTGATGATATTTCAGGATCTTTTTTCATTTCCTCAAGTACTTCGAAGCCATTTTTCTTAGGCATGATGATATCAAGGAGTATCATGTTGGGTTTTTGAGCTCTAATCATCGCAAGTCCCTCGTCTCCGTCTGAGGCAACGAGTGTTTCAAATCCTTGTTCTGTTAGTCTTGTTGAATAAAACTTTTGAAAAAAGACATCATCTTCTATAACTGCAATTTTCATATTTTGTACTATTTATATAGTATAGCTATTTTTACTGATCAAGGACAGTAGATTGTTGTGATTTTGATCAAGTGGAATTTCGACCGAATTATTTTGTATTGAATCTATTGAATGTTCCAGGTACTCAACCAATTTTCCAATTGTATCAAGTTCATCTGATTGTGGTACTCTTTTTAAGTTTTGTGAATCTTGGAAAAATAATTCTATTTCACGACTCACTTTTCCAATATTATTGTAATTCATTGCGTAGCTCTGTCCCTTGAGAGAGTGTGAAGCCATGAACAATGCCTGGAGTAAATTTTTATCACCTCCGGTTTTATATTCTTCCAATTTAACTTTTAGAACATTGACATATTCTATTGCGGTTTTGATGTACAGATCTTTGAATTCTTCTAAATCAACATTTTGCATCGTATACATCATACACGAGTAAATACGCTCGGGCAAGTATATTTCTTGATTTATCCTCTCTTGCAATTTACACTTATAGGAAGCGATGAGCATTATTCTTTATCCCATTTTTATACTCCTCTTTCTATATGTTGAAATACCGTTAAAATCGGTACGATTTATGCATTCTCTAAACATGTATCTTCTTCACTTGCTTTCAGTTCCGATTCTTGCCCGGACCTTCTTTAAACCAATGAAAAATGAATATCACAAGGGTCTTATTGTGTTCTCAATATTTTTTGGGATGACTGTTAAATCCGTTCTTATTCTCATTTCGCTCGTAATTGTAATGATATTAGCTGTTATCGAATGTATCTTGCTTGCGTTTTATTTAGTATTACCTGCATTTCTTTTTTACATTCTTATTTTATGATTGGCGAAAATTATTACTATCAAGTTTATAAAATTTTCTACAGCAGAATTGGTGTATTGGTAAGGTTTGGATTCTTTGCATTAATTTTAGAGCTTCTTTTAACACAGCGGG
>CAZEYI010000186.1:0-1654 GCA_964516785.1 uncultured Candidatus Peribacteria bacterium | reverse complement strand
GGTTGAGATATATGCCCAGCTACCTTTAAGTTAATAAAATGAGACAATGTTTATTACATAAACTGGTCAATTGGTGGTGGGGACGTATGTCAAACTGAAACTCAAGAGAAATGGTATGATGTATTATCTAAATCTGTTATTTTAACAATTGATACAAATGGCGGATTGCTAAAAATAGTTAATAATAAATTAAATAGAGAAATTTCCATTATACCTCAGTATATAGTTGGTACAGAATTTGATGAAACTATAATGAGTATAAGACATAAGGTTACAGGCATACAAATTTGATGAGAACAAATAACATATAATCCTATTTGAGAATACACAAATGAGGCTTGTAAACCAATTGCAATTCCATTGTCCCATACTGTAGATCGAGAAAACAATAGCATAGAAGTGACTGATCTTATAGAGAAAAAGTATATTCTAAATATTGATACCTTAGACTTAGTAAAATAAGTTTTGCTCATATCCCCACCAAAACCTTTTTACCCCTTCCATATAATCCCATGAAAAAAACCATCATCGCAGCACTTGTAGTCATCATTCTATGACTGGCTGCATATTTTTCGAGGAGTTATTGGATGCCAGTAGTAGTGCCGAGTGAGGAAGGTATGATGGATACGTGATTGGTGGAAACAGGAATGCTGGAAGTGTGAACTTGAACACAAGATGCTGGATGAGTATTTGATGTCGAAATTACGGAAGATATACAACAGGAATTATCATATAAAATTTGAGAGTATTTGAACATACCAACAGTTTGACTACGCATTCCACTACCAGAATGACGAACATATAATATTAGTAATGATCAATCAATAAAAATTGATACTAGCTACAAAGATACTGAAGGATGAATTGTGAGCATCAATTTTTTTATAAGAGCATCTAATTCCAATCAATTTTGTAAGTCTATACCAGATGCATGAGATGATTGTTCAGGAGTAGGCCCGCAATCGAAATTCTTATGAGCATATGATACAGAGAAAAGATTTGCTAACAACAATTATGTTTTCTGAATAGGTTGTGGCCCCTGATATTGTTTGCATCTTATAGTAAATTGAAAGTTTAACAAACCTTACTATATAGGCTATGGAATAACCGGTAGTCCATGTCCATTTGATCCTAATACTGATGCATGTTACTGATGGGAGCCAACAATTAAAAGAGAACAATGACAGCCTTGGCTTGAAGATGTTTTATGAAATGCGGAAGAAGTTAAATAATTTACATCTATTCAGTCTATTTCACTTCACTTCATATCCCCAACAAAACCTTTTACCCCTTCCATATAATCCCATGAAAAAATATCTCGCAGAAGCTATCGGTACATTTTTCCTCGTCCTCGTCGCTGGTATGAGTGGTGACGCATTTACGATCGGAGTAGTATTGGCCATCATAGTGTATGCTACAGCAGCTATTTCAGGTGGACACATCAATCCGGCAGTCACGCTCGCTCTCCGAGTCAACGGTAAGATCGAACAAAGAGAAGCGCTCATGTACATGGCATCACAAGCTATCGGCGCAGTAGTTGCATCATTATTGTTTCGATATATGATGGGCTCCACGATGGCAGTATCTCCTGCAGAAGGAGCAAGCTGGTTGCAGATCGGTCTAGGAGAAGCATTGTTTACCTTCCTCTTGGCGT
>CAZEYI010000185.1:0-1708 GCA_964516785.1 uncultured Candidatus Peribacteria bacterium | reverse complement strand
GACTGGACTAAGGTAGCAGAACGTTTTGGCAGCATATAATATGTATGGACAAAAAATCTGTAGGCTACGCAGGAGAAGCGCTAGTCTTGCAACATTATATAGATAATGGCTATACTTCTCGTGAGCAAAACTATACGATACGCGGTGGAGAGATAGACTGTATAGTCGAAAACGATAGATATATCGTCTTTGTAGAGGTCAAAGTGGTCAATCAGATTGACGATCTTCAGTCCTTCATCACCGGAAAAAAGTTGTATTATGTCCAGAAAACGATAGAACAGTACCTCCACACGCACCACATAGACAAGGATCCTAGGCTGGATATCGCGTTTGTGAAGCAAGGCCAGATCATAGAAATATTTGAAAATATAGCTTTAGGATAAATTAGCTCATGAAAAAAATACATATCGTTGGTATATTTTTATTTGGATTGTTGCTTGGTCTTGTATGACCTTTTGTTTGGAGCAATATAGCTTTTGTGCATGATCCATTGTTGGCATCAAATAAAATCGATATCAACAGTATCATAGGCAAGATCAAAGATCAATTGCGCAGCGAAGAGATAGGCTCTATGGGCCAGAGATATGGTCGTTTTGAAGAAGTACTCGATGTTTTGCAGTTGGAATATATCGAGCAAGATAAAGTACTAGTCGATGCCATGATCAAAGATGCTCTCAAAGCATTTGTCGATGCGATCGATGATCCCTATACCGTGTATCTGGATGCGGTTCAGTATTCTGGGCTACAGCAAGATCTCAAGGGCGAAGGTGAATTGGAATGAATAGGAGCTGTCGTTGATAAGAAAGAATATTATATCCTCATCCAAGAAGTACTCAAAAAATCTCCTGCTGCGGCGGCTGGACTCATGCCGTTGGATCGTGTCATTGCTATCAATGGAGAAAGTGTGAAAGACTTGGACATCAATCAAGCTGTAGCAAAAATTCGCTGACCCAAAGGTACACAAGTAACCGTCAGCATAGAAAGAATAGATAAAAATGAGGAGAAAACATTGATGGATATCGTCGTTACCAGAGACAAAATCTCTGTACCATCGGTAACTCATGAGATCATCTCATTGGGAAGTAAAAAAAATGTAGGATATATCAATATATCAGTTATCGGTGAAGAAACAGAAAAACTACTAGCAACAAGCATAGCCGATCTTACGAAAAATAAAGTAGGTGGGATCATACTGGATCTCAGAGGGAATGGTGGAGGTTTCTTGCCTATAGCAGTACAGATATGCTCGCATTTTATACCAAAAGGGAAGTTGGTAGTATCTGCTAGATATACGTGATACCCTGAAGAAAAGATGTCATCGCTATGATACAATGACCTCACTGACTTGCCTGTCGTCGTATTGGTCGATGGCATGACTGCATCGGCTGGAGAGATTATTGCGCTGGCGTTGCAGGAGCAAATAGGTGCACGTATAGTATGAACCCAAACATTTGGTAAGGGATCTATCCAGACGTTGTATGATTTTGCAGATGGCGATTCACTCAAATATACGGTAGGTAAATGGTATGCTCCCAATGGCGAAAACATAGATAAGGTTGGGATTACTCCTGACGTTGTCGTAGAATTTGACGTAGAACAGTACAAGGCAAGTAGAAAAGACAATCAATTAGAAGAAGCAAAAAATATTATACAAACTATGATCAAGTAATTTATATTGCTAGTACCAAAGAACTGTCTGATGCAGGAG
>CAZEYI010000184.1:0-1716 GCA_964516785.1 uncultured Candidatus Peribacteria bacterium | reverse complement strand
CTCTTTGTTGATCTAAGATACTTTTGAGTCACGTATCTGTTAATTCTGGTTTTTTGAGATTAGGATCTTTGAGATTTTCTTCTCTGATTTTTTTGTTGGCTTCTTCTAGTTTGGTTTTGTAATTTTCTCCTGATTTCATGAGTGACTCTATAAAGCCATTGCTGAGCAATTTATTGATAGTCTCAGGTTTGTTTTCTATTATTTTCCCTAATGTGACGTATGATCATTTCTCATTGAGTTCGTTTACAATGTATTCGTTGGTAATGTCTTTGTTCTCAGTATTTGCTATTTGATCACCTAACTCCGTGATTTTATCTGGATGCTCTTTGATATATGCGTCACTTATTCTGGACTGTGCTTGATCTTGCGTCCCAAATACGATCTCTGCATTAGTGTTTGTAGTCAATCTTATCATGTTGGTTCATACTGGAAATTTTTCTGATTGTCGGTGTGTTGTATCTCCATCAGGAACTTTGTCTTTGATAGTACTTAGGAACTGTATATTTTCAAATACTATGGTATTATCATCGAGATATGTCTGTACATATTTGGTAAGATTTGTTTGTTGTGCTGGGGTTAGATCATCTCTAAAATCTTTATCAAATAACTGATTAAACCTTCCTTCATTGCTTTCAAATAATCCATCAGCCATTTTTTTGATGTCGTCTTCCTTACCTGGCATGATGTTAAGGTATGTTGTGAGTTCTTTTTGTGATTGTTCTTTGTTAAGTTTTTCTTGAGTTTCTTTGGTCACTTTTATATCATTTTCGTTTATTTTACCTTCAAATTCGCCAATTTTTTTCTCTAGAGTTTGGATAAGGCCACCGAATGCTCCGTCTTTATTTACTTTGGGATTGTTTATACTATTTTTAAACTTATACCAAACATTTACTGTTTGTTTGTCTAGTGAGCAACTTATAAAATCGTTATTTATTAATTGAGTTATTTTGTCCCTATTTTCTTGTTTATCAAAAACTTCACTCAATAACTTCGCTCATTTCTTGTCAGCTGATAATTTGTTTATTTGATCGACATCTTCTTGTGATAAGTCATTGTCACTTATCTTTTGTTCGATATCGTCTTTTGTAGGGATTTCTGTTCAGGACATAATAATATGCTATTTTCTAAAGTATAGGTCTAGTATACTTCAAAAGCTTTGAAATCTCAAAAAAAGAGCCTTATCTGGCTCTCAATATTTGACATAATATATTATTATGATTTAATATGCTATTCGGATCTGTCTGTGGACGTTTTGATCTTTTCTATGGTAGGTCTCAGCTAGTGTTTTGCAGGTGTACCCATATTTGCCTGCAATAGCGGTGAGTTGTGAGGCGATGGTGTTGTCCAAGCCATCGTATCGTGGCAACGAGAAACACATGCTCGTATGCTTAGGAAATGATGTACAAATGTTGTGCATAGCTTGTGTATAGAGTCTTTCTATCTGTTCTTGGTATTCACTCATTCTCCCCAAAGATGTGCTTTTGGTAACAATCGGTCATAACCATCATTCGCTGACGATACAATAGGTCTTCGTTCTATCAATATGTTCGAAAGGTCTGGTGGCGTCTTGTGTATAGAGCTCATATGGGCGTTTGCTCGCATACGCTTGTGTGCTTCGTCGGGACATATTTTTTTCTGATCGTTTGATCTCTATGTCTGATCCTACAGTATCGTAGCCAAAATGGTTTGCTAGCATCAATGTGGTTCCTGTTCCAG
>CAZEYI010000183.1:0-1739 GCA_964516785.1 uncultured Candidatus Peribacteria bacterium | reverse complement strand
GTCAGGATATTTTCCAGATATTAGACCGAATGGCTCCGCATATGAGTCATGGCACGCCTGTTGTGATACACGAACCCACAGATGACAGGGAAGAAAAAATTGTCGGACAACGTGAAGGAACGCTCCGCGAACACGGATTTGAATTAATTCAAATGCATGGTGGTAATAATGTTCTTATCTGGGAAGGAAGACGAGTAAATAATCGCGCAGAACTCGAACTCGCACTTCAAAAAGTTCCTTCTATTCCAAATGAATTAAAAGAAAGTCTCCTTGCACAACAACTTCCAGAAGGCACAATTCTTCATATTGATGCCGAAAGTCCACATAGCGCACACCCACTCAATAGACACCATGATTGGAAACCAAGAGAAGATTCCATCGATCCATATGCGCGTCCCAAAGGATCTCACAAATTGGCAGGCGTAGTTATAAATCTTCCGAAGACTTTACAGAAAGATGGACTACCAACAGAACTTGTTGCCCGAGCTGGTTCTTGGATCCGTCAATCCGAAGATCCAAAAAATCCTCACCTCGGCGGAGTTTTTCTCGTCTGGCCAAAAGGTGAATACAAACCGACAAAAAAGGAACTGGAGAAGATGTTCAGTGATGCAAATCTTAAACTTGATGACTCCCTGAAAGAAGCAATTTATGAAGGCAAACTGGACGACGGCAGTGTAGCCTGGGTTGCACAAGCAAGAACCTACAAGTTCACCAGACCACCCGACGGGGCTAGGGGCCGCAGCACCGGCAGCACTGAGAAAAGAGATGAACACAAATCAGGAGATGTCGTACCCCTGTCTACAGATCACAAATGTGATGACTGTGGGGAACGCAAGCTTGCGGAACGATATGTAGAAGGGTATTGGAAGAAAAAAGATTTAGATATACTCAAAACAGAAATTATATGCAACAGTGGCAAGCATAACGGCGGTGTTCCACCGGTTCTCCGTGAGGGTCGTTTTGTAAGAGTTTTGGGGCCACACCAATTACGATCACAACCCGGCCAGCCTACCCCTCAACGACAATTGTCACGGGCCCGTCAAGGATAGTTTCAATTTCCATATAATTTCCAAAAGACCCCATTTCCACTTTTCCACCTAAGTCTTTTATAGACTGAACAAATTGCTCGTAAATTGGGCGTGCTATTTCAGGACGTGCAGCATGAATAAAACTTGGCCTATTTCCACCTGCTGTATCGGCATACAGTGTGAATTGGGATACAAGTAAAAATTCACCATTTACATCACTGACAGACTTATTCATCTTGTCCTCCTCATCACGCATAAGACGCATTTTATAGACCTTTTCGGCCAGTTTTTTAGCATTTTCACTTGTATCTGTATCACTTACTCCTATTAAAATGAGGAGTCCCAGATCAATTGAGCCAACAATCTCACCACCAGATGAAACAGATGCTTTTTTAACACGCTGAATTACAAGTTTCATTAAAATGTATTATGTATAAAGTAGAAAGTATTATGCAAGTGCATAATATAGATATTGCTACTTTATTAAAAATGCATAATACTTAATACATAATACTTTATACATTGTCATGAAACGTCTTATTCCTTTTTTTAGTTTTATATTTTTAATTTTCAGTACTAAGGCATCTTATGCTCACGTCGGATACGTGATTGGCGAGGATGCTTTCAATTCGCGCTCGGGACTTGACTGGACATTTCTTTTGTCTGTTTTTTCCAACCCTGTATACATTTTACTCATGCTAACAACTCTTG
>CAZEYI010000182.1:0-1767 GCA_964516785.1 uncultured Candidatus Peribacteria bacterium | reverse complement strand
AAAACTGGCCTTCTCGTATATATAGCTTGTTCTAATGCTGAAATAAGTTCTTGTATCGTTCCCCCAGGTTCTTCACTAGCAACCAATCACATAGCCAAGTTATATAAGTAAGTATAAATAATAACACGAAGCTATAGTATATGTATTAGACACAATCAGTTCAACACATTTTAGCAACAAAACAAAGACAATAACATCTACATACAGTTTGGATCTAATACAATTGACTCCAAATCATGAAATCCTATACTCCAGGCTCTCTATTTGCCAAAAAAATATGAATTCTCCATTTACCATACAGTGCATACACGATATTGCTGAAGCCCAGAAATATCGAGAACTATTAAATCCAGATCTCCATTATGGGGACCTACGAGAACTCAGATATATATTCTTCAAACACTTCTGATATGAAGCATATTTTTATGTAGGATTTGTGGACCAGCAACCAATAGGTCTACTCCCTCTCCAATACAATACCTCACATAATAGTAGTGAAAAATATGTCGTTACCTCACAAGATTTCCTCGAATTCTTTGGTGGCTGATGGTTTGAAAATAACAAAATTTTTATCAAACCTTGATACGAATCCTATATTCCGGAGTTTATGCAAGCCTTAAAGCTTCCGGCCTACCTGCAGCGTATCACGACAGAGCATCCATACATACATAGTCTACCAATAGGCGAACACCAATATATTTTGGATGTAAGCAAACGAACATCATACAATGACTTCCTCGACGAAAGATTTGAAGGCAAAACTAAAGCAACTTTCAAAAAACAAATGAAAAAAATTGAAGAAGAAAATACTATAGAAATTATAATCAATCATAAAGAAGACCTAGAAACTATGGTGGATCGAAATATCGAAAGATTTGGCTCAGATTCATCATTCACACGACCGCATAGACAAGCAATTTTTCGCGATATGGTACAGTCTGATAGGCTCGAAACATATGTCCTGACCTTTATGGTCAATAGAAACAAAGAATGAGTGTCTTTAGCTATCAAGCACAAAGATACCTACGCCTATCTCAATGCCTGATCAACGTTCAACACCAATAATCTAGGCAAATACATCATCATGGCAAACATAGATATGTCCATCAAGCTATGATGCAAGACCTTTGACGCCATGAGAGGAGATGGCAGCCGAAAAGAAAAATGGCATCTTACAGCCATTCCAGAGTATAATTTCAAAAATTTTGAACCTGACGACGAATCAAATACCAAGATGAAAGGCGCACAAAAAGAAGACTAAAGCAATTGCATATCTTGCAACAGCTGCATATACGTCTCTGTATTATCAGGGTATTTCTTTTGAATATAAGCTTTTAGTATTGCTTTCCAGTCCGCAAACCCTGTCTGGAGATTATCTTGTTGTATAGAAAAATCAGATAGGAGATCCTGCATCGCTACTGCATCTTTTTTTATCTTAATATCACGAACTCATTCCAATACACTACTGTCTAGTAAGCTAGGCAATTGTTCATAACTCACATCATCACGAAGTATGGTCAAGGACAATTGTTTCAGGTCGATAGTAGGTAATTCACCAAAACGAATGATCCACATATCAGACGTAAAGCGAGCCTGTATAGTCTGCCATATAGTAGCAAGCAGAGATTGAATTTTTTCACGAGTAAGTCATGCAATTGTTTCTATTTGTAAGTAAGGATAGAGCAGAACAGGCTGCATAGTAAGCACTCCATCAGTCAAACGAAACAATCACTTCGTTTCTTGTACTTCCAAAGGACTCGTATGTCG
>CAZEYI010000181.1:0-1775 GCA_964516785.1 uncultured Candidatus Peribacteria bacterium | reverse complement strand
CTGCTATCTTTCTTATCTTATCGAGCATATGTTGTCTGGTATGAAGTCATCTATAGTTGTTCATACTACCAAATACTGTGTATGACTTGAGGCACACTCCACAGTATCGCAATCTTGCTACTGCCATAGTTACTAAATGCGTAAGGCCTAGTGTCAAGAGTAACCACTTTGGCGATCAGCCTGTGACGAAAATACGTGCTGTTTTGCCTTTGAGAAGCTGATGCGGCATGATACTATCCTTCTTATAACTATACGCAAATTTGGAGGCGAAGTTGAGATCAAATCGATTTTTGAGAATAGCAGGGCAATCATACCATCGCATAGGATAACAGAAAACAAGCTCATCTGCCCGAGCGATGTGCTGTTTCATGATATCTACATTTTCTTGCTGTGTCGCTTTGTTTTCGGCGTCCAATATAAGGAAGTCTTGATGATTTTCTGGCTTATACAGATCTATGAGGCGAACATCATGGCCAGACAAAATACTTTGTTCCAGAAAAGTTTGCGCCATATGGTGAGCAAATCAATCTGGATTTGGATGAGCGACTATGATGAGTTTTTTCATAGATCAATACATGTAAATATACCTATGGCAGTAGGTCACAGCTTATATGTGATCTATTTGCATCAAGAGCTTGCTGCAAACAATTGAGATCATCTATCGTTAGTTTGTTTGATTTGCCTGGCTCTGTTGCTATAGAAAATCGTGTTTGTCCATTTTCTAGGTCACCTTGGTGACGGTATTGAAATTCAATGCGCTTTTTATTTATCTCAAACTCATAGATATCATAGGTCTCTCCATCATCTTCTTCTCTAGGATATGGCGCAATGATATGTCTCAAGGTTCCATCTTCTATTCTCTTGAGTACCTTGTTTCTTACCGAATCCATCTTTTCAAGATACAATCTCTTATCGTCCGTAAGTATTTTTTTGATGTACTCCTGTGTCTGCGTTTGGATAGAATCCATCTTCGAGGATTGCGCAAACGATGTAACACCTAGGGCCATCAATCATCATAGAAAAAGTGATTTTATAGAATTGGACATTCGCTCTCTTTCAATAAATATATTCTAATCTTGAGGATATCTACTTGTAATAGCCTGCAACAATTGTTTTACTGCCTGTTCTTCTTTATCCTTTGAAAGCTTAGGCGCCTCTATAAATTTATTTTTTGTATCTTTGCAATAATACACTTGTCGATATGTGCCAGCTATTTGCTGATCAAAGGCATAGCACTCATCTCCCTCTTTCATGTGAAAAGAATTGCTTCATGCCTTGCCATCTTCTACGGCTTTTACAAAAGCGGCAAGAATCTCTTGTTTGTATTGAGAAACTGTTTTGGGTGTCTGAGCTTGTGCTGTGGCACTCAAACCAATACTAGCAGCTGCTGCGAGAAAGATATTTTTCATCAATTATTGCATATAGATATATCTGAGTTGATCTGCATTTGGATCATATTCGCAATCTGGTCCTAAGCTTGGGTTATCACCATCCGTGAAGCTTGTACATACTTTTGTTTGTATAGTTTGCAGATTTGACGTAGTACCTATACATCCATTGTTTACTACATCTGTCTCGTCTATACCATTATCAAACACCCAGTTGGATCATCATTCTGTTTGTGTCCCAGCCATGAGGACAAATCATGCATTTGGCACACCTCTTCTTTCAATAGGTGTGTACAGATACTGTCCTGCTGGAGATACTTCACAGTCTCCCCCATTGTCTTCCAAACCAGCAAATACTCTATTAGTATCTGGGTCAGTAGGAACACT
>CAZEYI010000180.1:0-1804 GCA_964516785.1 uncultured Candidatus Peribacteria bacterium | reverse complement strand
CCAAAAACCATTTCATCGAAATGGTATGGAATGATCAGTGGTGAATTCTATTCAGGTATGGGAGAGGCGTCGTCAGAAACTCTATACAACAATCAACAACTAAAGAAGTATGAAGATATGCTAAATTTAGCAAAGGCGTCACATGCTGCGATGTCTTCCGCATATATGGTGACATCGAGTTTGTTTCTACAAGACAAAGAAATATATGGAACAGAAACAACAATCTCCAATGAATTAACATACATGACAAAGAAAATTGCAGAGGCCTCACTTGGGATTGAAATGCTCAAGAAGAATATAAACGACAAAAGCGAGGAAACTGCATTTGAGGCAACTAGAAAGATACTTGACGGGTTAGTGAATTCACAAGAATCAACCATTAATGCTTTCTTAAGACAGAATGCAAATGCAGTAGAGGCATTGATTGGAGTAAACCCATCAAAAATGATACCATGGATTATACCAAAAGCAATTGGTATATTGTCTGGCACAATCGCTAGTGGGTACCCAGCAGTGATGGGGTGGTTAAGGGGAGATGTACAATCTATAAAATATACAAACCTCGGATTCAATCCTTTACCGGAAGGTACAAATGTGATGACACTCACAACAGCCCAAGATGAAATGCTTAAAGATTATTCTGTTATACTAAAGGATGTCACAGAAGAGAGTCCAATGTTCAATATCATATCCAGCTTTGTAAATTTAATTGTGATTGCATCTGGGAAAACTGTACTCTCTGAGAATCTTGCACTCTACCTGGGACCTTTTCTCACAAAAGCAGGAGAACTAGAAGAAAAAGCAATAGAATCAATCAATACAGCACTTGGAACATTCAATTACGTTGTCGGTATTTATAATACGATTATGCCAGGAAACATGTTTGATATGGGATTATTTAGAGTACAAAAGTATGGAGATGGAGTTCTTGATATATCTATGGTGTTTCCTGGTTCTGAATTGATATACTCCTTCTTTAATGCAGCAGTACCAAAAGATGGATTCGAAAAATGGAATGCTATTCCATTGTCCATAGAATTTGAAAACAAAATAACAAGTCCAAATACATAATTCAAAAAAATCGCCATTCCACAGAATCCAATAAGCAGGTCATCTATCGAGACAATGGAAAAAATATATAATACAAACCCTGAAAAAACAGAAACACTAGTGGATACTACATATAGGCTATTATCATCATTTGCATATGTAATACCTAGTTTCACAGCCAATCCAAAATACCTTTAAAAAAAAAAATCTAACCAATTCAACAAAAAAACAAAATGCAAGTATCCGGACTTGATCATCAAAGAATCACCCTTCTCAACCAAGCAAACTTCTCAAAACTCTCAAATGGAGGATTAGGACAATTGCCTGATCCAGTACAAGACGATTCAAAGACAACAGATGAAGTAGTACAACGAACTTATGAATACCCTACTATGCTTCCAGAGTCTGTGGCTTATAGAAAACCAGAGTCTGGAGATTACTATAGAAAACAAAGAAATAGAGTAGCCACTGCAGCTCCCCAAGTTTCTCAACTCGCACTTCGTGGTGTTAAAGTGTATGGCGCTGACGCCACCGGACAATACAATATTTTGCTCACTGACCCGGGTGCCATGGAAACCAACCTTGGCGTAACCGCTAGCAACGATGACGGTGCTACTTCTGTTTTATTATGGGTTGTTATTATTATAGGGGCCATTTCCTTATTTGGTAATGCATTAGCGAGACCTGTACCCGTAGCGTAAAAAAAAAAATAAAATTATTTTTTTAACCACCACGCCCACACGCCATGGCCACG
>CAZEYI010000179.1:0-1813 GCA_964516785.1 uncultured Candidatus Peribacteria bacterium | reverse complement strand
AACACAAGATCTACGATCAGGAATGCATGATTAATCGCCTTGTTTTCACTTATGAGTGTATTGGGATATAAGCAAGTAAGCAACTACAAAGAAAATATAAGGCTGAAAAATGCTAATGAGCAATTAATAAAAGATCTTATTAGAGAAACATCTATAGTAGAGTATGTGAGTCCATTAGATATATCTTTGCGTATGGAGTATGATAAAGAAAAATTAGATATTCTTATAAACGATGATGTTGATCAAATCAAACAGTATTATAAGGATCGTTTTGGTGGATGGGGTGATATGACTGAAACAGAGTTTGAGTGAAGAATATTGGACAATCTTACGATCGATCAGTTAAAAAAAATGCATCATTATGCAAGCGAACATAGCAAAAAAGTAAATGAATTTATCGATCAAGTGCTGATACCTCAGAGTCAGTTTTCTTTTATTGCATCTAAAGTACCAACACAAGCATACACATGGTTGGCCGATAGAGAAAACGATATGATCAATACGCTCAAGACGGGTAAATTAGCTACCAATAAACATCCAGACTCTGGTTCCGATTTGGCTATTAGTATACCTGATAGGTCGTATCTTTTGTATGATGGGAATCGTGTAAATATACCATCTAATGCAGATGGGGAACATTTTGTTGTTACCAATACTTATGATGGTGCTATTGACACTAATTTAACGTATAAAACAATAGTAGATTATTTCATCCAAACCAGACCAGGATATAGAAAGGTGGCAGAGGTTTTGGAGACGTATATGATACATTCCAGAGATTATATATATGATCATGTGGAGGATACGAAGCGAGAAGAAGCAGATAAAATAAATTTTATGAGCAACCTAATAGTTAATAGAGTATATATTCCAGCAAATGATGATGTGGAAGTGCTGCGTATTCTCAAAAAAATATTTGTAGATAATGCTTTGGGTGAAGATTTTAGTAAATATTTTGCTAGGTACAATATGTTTGCTGGTGAATTTTTAACGGATACAACTATCCTAGAAAATACAAGAAATAATGCATCTATGGTGTATGCAACATATGATCACGATCCTAGTGAGTTTAAGAAGGTATGACAGTATCCTTACATAGGAAGTCATAGCAATAACAAACTAGTATTCTATGAGGTGATAAAAGCAAAGGTAGAAGGGAAGCGGATGTACTTTGCTAGACCTGTCAGAACAGGAGATGTGCACCGAGATGCATACAATCCTCTTATGCTACATACTTTCTTGACAGAGGACTTATCGCAAAGCCCCCATAAGTAGAAAAAAATCTACTACACTTTAACAGCAGCGGACCTACTATTCGCTGCTTTTTTATATATTATCACAACACATTTAAAATATATGTCAATCAATGAAAAAATCTATCACCCTCATCCAACCTAGACACAGTTATGCTCCAGATACAGGGATAGGGCATATCTATATGCCAAACTCTCTGATGACCATAGGTGCTCAGATGCATGAGGCAGGATATGATGTAGACTTATATGATCTCAACATAGAAAAGGCAGAAATAAAAAGCAATATTGTAGGCATAAATCTATTGGCAGGATCTCATATATCAGAAGTGCAAAATATTATATCAGCAATAAGACAGGGCTATAGCAATGATATCAAAGTCGTTCTTGGTGGTCAAATTTTGGCACCAGGCAGAGATATAAAGCATCCAAAAGCACTTGGGTATCTTGCCAAGTAGATTTTATTTTATCTTGATCTTTATTTGCATCCAATTGTTGAGCATAGTATGCAGACTGCATATACGCATTAAAAACTTCTGTAAGCGCTACAAAAGCACGCT
>CAZEYI010000178.1:0-1820 GCA_964516785.1 uncultured Candidatus Peribacteria bacterium | reverse complement strand
CTTCAACTATGAGTTTCTTACCAGGTAATTGCGACATCCCAGCTTCTAATTTCTGCAAGACAATCTCTTTGGGATCCAAGCTCTGTATTTCAGGTAGATTAATATCTACTTGCTCCAATTCCGGCAACAAGAGACGCATTTCTGCAAATTTGTGGGCATTTCAGCTAAGGAAATACATAGATATAGAAATTAAAATAAAGATATTATGTATGAGATAGTGCTCTTTCTACTCTCACAAACAAATCCCAGATAGTGAGTAGCCCGCCATATTGAGCTGTTTGGAGTACCTCTCCATCCCAGCGAGGATTGAGAAAGAAATTTTCCAAGTCAATTTGCCTCGTATATACGATATGTTTTTTTCCATAAAAGGTAATACGTCGATACCCACTAACCCCATGAGCAAAACTATGTCTGAGATTTGCTAAAAATACAAACCAATCATACTTTTTGATAGTATTGTATATAGGCGCTGATTTACATAATTCGTATAGCGATATACTGGTAGATCTTGCCAATGACTGAACATAGTGTTCTTTTTTTGCATCTCTAGAATACAAAAATCTATGTTCTGCATCTTGAACGAGTTTTACAACAATCTTGTTTGGGATTCTCTTCTTACGGAGTTGTTCCTGCACAGTAGAACTGTGCGTAGGATCGTATTTGTCATACAATCAAAGCAATCCTAAGAGGAAACTATGTTTGATAAGATCCAGATCGTGTTGCACGGTTGTAGCTACGATATGATATAAATACAATACTACATCTTTTCTATAATGCCAAGAACCTCATCCAGCACCTTCCTGTCATTTTGTACGGTTGGCACTTTACTTTGTCATCACAATTTATTCTTAGAAGCAAATCGTGCATGAAAAGTGCCCTTGGGTGCCACATGTACGACAGGCTTTAGCATGAGCAGATCGTGTGCTCTCTTGCCTTTATAATGACTATTTGCTTCTTGGAGTCCTATATCCAGATGTGAACAAAATACATCGATATCATCAGGTTTCTGCACAAATTCTATAACCCATTCATGAGTACCTCTTGATCATTCTCCGATAAATTTGGGTCATACAGTATATTCGGCTATGGAAGCGCCAGTAAGTTTGCATGCATAAGAGATGGCTTTGTGTGTATGATCTACTGACGTCTTTTCATCAAATGTATTGATAAAAAATTTCGTCCTCCCTACGACATGAAAGTGTAATGTTTCTATATTTTCAAAACGTATCACATCGCCATTGATATATCTCCAAAGTCCGGATTGCGTTGTAATCACCACCGCATAATCAGTATTGGGCTTGATATCAGCCAAACTCACTGTCTGCGAATATACACCATGATATGCATCCATAGGAATAAACTCATACCAGATCCCATGATTTGCCGCTAAATATAATGCATGATCATCGTTTTTATCCTGATAGGCATAAAATCCTTCGGATGCGTTGTACATATTGTATATACGTATATCATCACCAAAGATAGCGTGATACTGATCTTTGTAGATGGATATATTCACCGCTCAAGACAATATAAGCTCTAGATTTGGCCAGACTTCGCGAGGTGTTTTTCCTAGTATTTTCTTGGTATATTCTCAGAGCATAACAATCCAGGGTCAAACCCCAGCGATACAGACCATATCATCATATTGTGTTGTTGTAACAATATAACGAAGTTTTTCATCCCAGTCACGTATAGCAGCATCATTACCATTGTCACTACGTCGAGGCTGCAGATACCGTGGCGTATTTTTGTGCAGTATAGCAGATATAAATCAGACATTATCTTCTTGTGTAATAGGATTTTTTTCAAAACTTCAA
>CAZEYI010000177.1:0-1838 GCA_964516785.1 uncultured Candidatus Peribacteria bacterium | reverse complement strand
CGACCGGCCTTGAGATGCGGGAGCGTCGAATCGCGGGCGTGACGTTGCCGAGTCCTTAATTAAACCATTGGAAATGCAAGTATTTAGTGGTACAATAGAAAGCAAGGCGAAGGGTGTTACAAGCACCGTTTCGCCTCTAATCAATTCAATTTTCTATACAGGAGAAAATCAAATGACTACCACAAGTGTATCAAAAATTTGTTCTGTTGCGGGGTGCAACTTTTCCAATAATCGGATTAGGCGGGGGCTATGTGACTTTCACTGGAAACAGCAAAAACCGCTAGGATTCCCAACACCAGAGGAACGATTTTGGAGTCGGATTAATACATTACCGGGGCAAGGGCCGAATGGTGATTGTTGGGAATGGACAGGCGGGCTTGCGGGCACGGGCTACGGCTCAATTCGGTTTCGCACGCGATATATGAGCACTCACGTATTGGCGTGGGAACTCACGCATAACAGACGCCCCGCTACAGGTTGTCATATCTTGCACTCGTGCGATAACCGCCGATGTTGCAATCCCATTCACTTACGAGAAGGAACGCCTGTTGAAAATGCTCAAGACGCTACAGAGAGACAGCGACGGCCCGTTGGGGAACAGGCAACAATGAGCAAACTCACGGCAAACGATGTTCAATGGATTCGGGAGCACGGTGCAACGCAAACCCTGAAGGCAATGGCACGAATATTCAACGTAGCCCCTGCGACCATTAGCGATGCCAAATTGAGACGTACTTGGAGGTGGCTCGACTAAATGCCAACAACAATAACGGCATCGGATGGCTCAACCGTACATCTCTGGCAGCTTGGCGACTTGTCAGCACCAGAACCGGAGGACGGACATTCGTTCACGACCATTGACAACACGATGTCACACGGGCATCGTTCGTCGCAGTTGCTTGGCTTGCCGTCGGGTAAGCGTTCCTGGCGGTTGGAATTGCCGACGCTTGCGGCTTCGTCAGTGATCGCGGCGGCAGTGACTGACCCGTACAGTGCAACGGTGTCGCGTGAGACATACGTTAGGAACTGCTACCGATACAACAAATCGACGGGCAAGCCTATCGCGTATCAATGGCCTCCGTCAACGGGGAATTACTACCTCGTTGATTTCGTGAACGAACCGCTCACCCTGCAAAAGAAAAAAGGCGTTGGGATATTCAGCACGGTTATCGAGTTCAAACAAAGACGCATCCAGAATGTTTCGGTATTCAACCCGTCACTTGTCCCGTCGCTTGATACATACACGCCTATCTTGTGGCTAAAAGGGTCAGGCTATACGGATGGTTCGGAATCGTGGACACCTTCATCGAGCGGCGGCTATGCACCCGCAGGATCGGGTGATGTCAACAAAGTCTCGGCGGCTCAGAACGGGCAGGACATTGTACGCTTCAGCAATACCACGAACGACGGTGTGGTAACGGATGCGAGCATTTCATTCAAAGAAGTCTTTCTTGCAATGAAGATGCGAGAAGCCACGTTCTCGAATAACGCGGGCATTATCACCGACACGGGCGGAGCGGGTACGCAAGTTTTGACCGGGGCAAGCGGTACGGCGTTATTCACTAACCCCGGACTCTCGACCACCAACTTTGAATATCGCTACAACGGCGAGGCAAAGGCACAGTCCGCAATGACCGCACCGATGAACGCCTGGGGCATCGTGCATCTGCGTTACACGACGGGCTACACGCTCGCAAATGGTATTCAGATCGGAAAGAACAGAACGACAGCAGGAACATTCGCGGAGTTAGATTTGGGCGAGGCGATCTTTTTCACATCTGCATTGCCCGTGATCACGGCCCGCGAAGTGACGGAGTACCTCGCGACACGATGGGGAA
>CAZEYI010000176.1:0-1854 GCA_964516785.1 uncultured Candidatus Peribacteria bacterium | reverse complement strand
AAAGACAAGTCCAGTGATTATGGATGATGCGATAAATATATCTGTCTGTGTGATAGCTGGACGGAGGATATGGACGATGTATGGTATCATAGGAAAAGCTCCTAGTGACACAAAGGAGAGGAATGTAGCTGTCGCGTTGCGCAAGGCTTTGTGATGTGCATCTGGCTGTCCAGCTGCTTCGGCTTTGGTAGAGAGATAATTACCTATCGACATAGATACACCATCGGCGATGAGATTTGCAAATCAGAGGATGAGGATAGTCTCTGTACTGAGTGATCAACCTGTTGCTCATGCAACAACCGCAAAAGTGGTGATAGTCCCGTCCATACCGCCGTATATAAATTCTCCTATGTATCTGTGTCGCTTTTTGTTCATGTGAGTGATTGCTATTTGGATAAGTTTGTATATATTCCACCCAGCGTATAATGTTTTGCCTCCTAAAATCTAGTGCCGTCTATGTACAATCTATACCAGTCACATATGTGGAAAGATATCCAATACAAAGTGTATGGCAAACCATCGATGGAGGTGTCACTTTTTGGTCGTACGTATACAGCTACGATCAAGCGTAAAAAATTGCCCTTTGGTCTGTCCGTGCAGTGGGTACAGATTCTGGGTGTCGACATCCCAAGTGACAAGAAATATGTTAGAGAAGAACTAGCAAAACTCAAGAAGCAATTTTCGCCATGGAATACGATGTTTGTACAATTGTGACTTATCAATGAGATCATTTCCTTTGATAATTGTACCCACAAATCCGAATCATTTGAAGGCGATATGAGACGTATGAGATTATCCACGCAAAATTATATGCAAATGGTGTACGGTATCCGTCCATCATTTAGAGAAAATATGCCACTGAGTAATATCATCTATGATGTGACCAAGACTGACGAAGAATTGATAGCAGAGATGAACAAATGATGCAAAGAACGTATCAAAAAAGCACTCAAACAGGATATCCACTTTGCGAGTGCGACACCTGAGCAGTATGATTATTTTTATGATCAGTGGGTACAATTGTCTGATGACAAAGGTTTCACTGTCATCCCCAAGCAGGATTACTACGACTTGATAAAATATTTGCGAGACAATAATGCTGGACAGCTCTTTATCGCAGAGAAAGATGGAGAATTGGTGGCGTGAAGTATCTGTATGTATGACACACATCGTATCACCTATCTGTACGGTTTTGCCAATAGAAAATTTCGTAATATCGGCTGACACCATTTCCTCAAATATAAGATTTTTGGTCGAGCGAGAAATAGAGGTATCACCGTGTGTGATATGCTCGGAGGAGCGCCGACAGGATTTCCAGAGCATCCATTGACGGGCGTGAGTGCGTTCAAAGAGTCACTTGGAGGTACCAAGATCGAGATATATGGTAATTATAACCTGGTGATTTCGCCTATTCTCTATACACTTTCTCGTCGAGTATATACACTTAAGAAAAAGATTTTCTGATAAATTGTGTTTTTGTCAATTGTGATGGGCCCGCGTGGCTCATTTTTTTTGCCTTTAATTTTGCTTCTCTATATACTTACTACATAATCTTTATTTGCGAGTGTAGGGTATATGGCACTGGGCGATAGCTCTCCGATAGGACAACTCAATAAACAACAAGCACAAAACCCCAGCCAGACGGAGTCGTTTTCTGCTGCTGCTTTGTCTGTTGCTCCAAGTGCCAATGCGAGCAATAGTATTTCTCTATCACAGATTGCTACGCCAGTAGCTGCTCCCAAGGGAGTGGATGCTCGTCTCACCTTGCATAGAAATATCTTGATCTCGATCGTGTTGTTTGTCTTGCTCGTGGTATTGGGTCTGTATGAACGCACTGTGACTGGTATCGTCTGG
>CAZEYI010000175.1:0-1895 GCA_964516785.1 uncultured Candidatus Peribacteria bacterium | reverse complement strand
AAAACACCTGAAGAGATACAGAAGCATACTTTTGCTGCACTGCAGCGATTGTTTGCCAATGGTGCAAAGATAGTCATCGTGGCCTGCAATACTGCGGCTGCATATGCAATTAGACCGTGGCAAGCGCAATTTCCTGACAAAAAAGCACTTTCAGTCACTATCCCTGGTGTAGAAAGATTGGTAGAACTATGCCATAGCCATATCGGCGTACTGGCAACACAAGCAACCGTCATGTCTGGGGTATATAATGAATTGTTCACTAAACTTGGCGGGCAATCAGATGCCAACCTACAGCTCATCATGGCTCCAGAACTTATCGACATCGTCGAATCTGGCGAATACGCTTCGGACAAAAGCAGAAAGCTTGTGAAAGAATATCTATCTAAATTCCCAAAAAAGATGGAATGCTTGGTTTTGTGATGTACTCATTTCCCTGCTCTGATACCTATCATCAGAGAGGATTATACTGGTATCATCATAGATCCAGCTCGAGAATCTGCGCAGACACTCGGACCATACTTGGAAAAACATAGCGAGATCGCTGACAAGCTCGGCAAACGCGGTTCGATGAAATTGTATACTACTGGACGTGTATCGAGCTTTTTGGAAGTAGGTAAAAATTTCTTGGCAGATATAGACAATGTGGAGCATGTAGATCTGTAATCTTGTAAAATTTGTACAAATACATATACTCTCGGTATGGGGATGTACTGGATTTGATCAAAGGATCCTATATGTACCGCATGCCACTACTCGACGCACGTACCGAGTTAAAACAATCGGGCACTCAAAAATGCAAAATCTAGTCTCGTTAAGAGATTTAACGCTGCTTTGGCTTACGCCTAGCTAGCGAAACCCATAGTACCGACTCCTGCTGAGTCTATGGGCGCTTAAGCAGGTAAACGCATAGGTCGGGATGATGCAAAACAGATGTGTGCTGATGTGCTGCTGTGCCCTATCATCAAGACCCTAAAACACCGGACAACCCATCACGCTATAGTGGTAGTATGTAGTATATATACCTTTGAGACACGGGTTCGATACCCGTCATCTCCACCAAATTTTGGTGTATTTAGGCTAACAAAAAATATGGACAAAACACTGTCTCCAAAACAATCTGAAGAATTACTCAACACATTAGAAGTACGTTTTGCTAAAAACATGCAACGCCATACAAGTCTTGTATGGGCAAAAGTACAAGCAAAATTAGAATCCAATACTGACAAATTATGGTCGCTCCATGAGATGGAAAAAACTGGTGGCGAACCAGATGTTATCTGATATGATAAAAAAAATAATACATATATCTTCTGTGACTGTGCTGCAGAAAGCCCCAAAGGTCGTAGAAGTCTGTGCTATGATCGTGCGGCGTTAGAATCAAGGAAAGAACATAAGCCAGTAAGTAACGCTATGGATGTGGCTGCTGCTATGGGGATAGAGATGCTCACAGAAGAACAATATCATGCATTACAAGAACTTGGAAGTTTTGATCTAAAAACATCGAGTTGGATACAAACACCTGCCTCCATTAGAAAACTTGGTGGAGCAATATTTGCTGATCGTCGCTTCGATCGTGTCTTCGTCTACCACAATGGTGCAGAATCCTACTATGCTGCGAGAGGATTTCGTGGTGTGTTAAAGGTATAAATTTCAATACCAAAATTTTATCTATCTACAAACAACATACTGAGCTTGATATCATGATAGCTGATTTTCCCATCGAGAAAATCAAAGATAATTTTGTGCCTTACTCTTTCGCTAGTCGATGCAAATTCTTTATTTTTTGCAAGCGTGCTGAGAGCCTTGCTAACTTTTTGTAAGAGTGTTTTTGCTGGAGCAAGATGTGTGAGATCTATCTCCGGCATCAGTATACTGATCTTGGTAATATGCTCCAA
>CAZEYI010000174.1:0-1905 GCA_964516785.1 uncultured Candidatus Peribacteria bacterium | reverse complement strand
GATTTGTCGGAGCGGATATAGAATCATTGATAAGAGAAAGAGAAAAAGAGTTAGCAGACTATATCAGAAAAAATATGTCCATCAAGAAGGATAAACAAGAAGATCAGATATATGAAACCGAGAAGAGTAGACTGAATGGTATCATTGCCACACTTAAAGAGCAGCGTGATAATTTAGAGATATCAGACAGAAACCATATGTATGAATTGGAAGCCTTTGTTGAAATAGTGAAGGATGCTTGATGATCATATAGAGATGCTCCTTATGTTCAAAAAGCCTTACTTTTTGATTTATTTTTTTTGAACATCACTGTTTCAAAGGATTTATCGCTTAGTTTAGCAGTCAAACCTGAATTGGCAGATCTGTTTATCCAATCCAATCAGAGTGGTGGGACTCGAACCCACGACCTCAAGACCCCCAGCCTTGCATTCTAGCCATCTGAACTACACCCTGTGGTCAATGGAGTGTAGAGAAAAGATTGTCGAATTAAAGTATTAAAAAATATACGCTCTCTAACCGAGACTTTTTCTTATTTTTGCTGCATTGATCAAAGGATCAGTAAAATCTTTTCATGCCAGTACTAGCTGTAGGATAGATGATGTTTGCTGGTGGTGTGCTATACTTTCTTCGCTTGTGCTATCTGCAAGTGTTCACAGATATCACTCTATTATCTTTATGTCTTCTATCACATCATAGAATGCTGGATTGTGTTCGCTTGCTATTTTGAGATTGTCTTTATTGAGATACTTGTATGCGAAGGCTAGATCTTTCTTTATGTTTACATATTTTTCTTCGACAAAATCGAGCAATCATTTTGCCTCTAGTGCTTGGATCAATCTCCCAGTTCCAATAAGCTCCGGTGGAATTCATAGAGAGTATAAGCTTGCTGTAAATCAAATTGCACGCGGTAGTTTAGTATTGCCAATTCATCTACTGTATCCAAATAATCCTATATGGAGCATTCTTTCTCTTCTCTTGGGGACACTTGTTGCTACTTGGTTGATGAGGTCTGCAATATTTTCTATTGTTTTGCTGTATAGTGAACTTCCTATATCATGTATGTGTTGTGTTTTCACGATATCTTCATCAGAAAAACTGTTGTATTGATCTCTGTTTTTGGGTAATTCGATATTGAGCTTTTGTATTGCTTCTTTTACTACATCCAGCGGATGATCATATCTAAATGATGACTGGATAGTGATAGAATCTAAACCCTTATACTCATTAATCGTATCTTCTATACGATCTGGTGATACATTGCCACGGAATGGTAAGGAGCCCCCTCCAAGCCAGGAATATATTTTTATTCATGATTTTTTTTCGTAGTTTCTGTATTGACTGATAGCTGCTTTTACTCATAGGACAGATGGGATGATCCCGACATTCATTGTAGGATCACTGCGTGCTAAAAATACTCTCAAATACTCAGGTTTTTTTGATGTCTTTGTCACCATGTCTGCATATTTTTCTAATATTGGCACACTGTTTATCATAATAGAAACTTCTTCAAAAAGTGGAATTACTTCGATATGCAAACTTGTATGAAAAAATTTATGTTCCATAAGGTCTGGCATTATTTGTGCCAGTTTTTTGAATTTTTCTTTGATATATATCATCTGATCTGCATTTTCTGTCATGGGAAGTATAACCTCGAAGACTGGGTAGTCATCGTATCATAGTTCTTTGGCAAATTCTGTGATAGAAATAATGTTCATAAATGCGCGCATGAGGCGATGACCACTTTCCTTTCGTATATTTGGAATTCTATATGTCAGAAATTTGTCTCTTCATAACCTATTTTTCTCGAAATAGTCGGGATATTGTCTCAAGAGTTTTTCAACTACTGACTCATCGACAAATTTTCATTCCCAATCCCACATATATTCCTCTGCTCCCAGCTCTGAT
>CAZEYI010000173.1:0-1950 GCA_964516785.1 uncultured Candidatus Peribacteria bacterium | reverse complement strand
TACTAACTATTGTTTGGATTAACTTTGAAAATCACTTTTTATCTTCTATATCGCGAGTCATTCAGGCTGTCAGTACCGTGGTATCATCTATTTGTATGTAATCAGTTTGATCATTCATAAGTCGAGTATAGAAAACTCTTCCTACCGCATCTGCAGTATATGATCTTCATGTTACTAGAGAATTTAGCTTTCGTGCGTGATCAGACAGTGTCGGATACTGATCTCTATAATACGAATGATAATCAAATAAATCATTAAACATATCGGTATTATGTTCATTGTCATCGTGTAGTTTTATTTCTTTTGCATTTTCTTTTATTTTGTCCATTATTGTAATCTATGTAAGTAATTTGATATATTGTACTAAATATCCTATATAATTGCAAAAAACCTGCTATTAATTATACTTCACACTATGAAAAAGAAACGTGTCTTAGTATGAATGTCTGGTGGTGTGGATAGTGCTGTAAGTGCATATCTTTTGCAGCAGCAGGGTTATGAAGTGGTTGCTGGTTTTATGAAAAACTATGCAGACGAATCAGATCCGCAATGTACGACTAGAAAAGATCGTGATGATGCCATCAAAGCGGCTCAATTTCTCGGAATACAAGATTTTATGATTTTTGATTTTCGTGAGGAATATAATGAACGTATCATCAATTATATCTATGAAGGATATAAAAAAGGTATAACACCAAATCCGGATATCTTGTGTAATAACTTGGTAAAATTTGATCTTTTCTTGGAAAAGGCTCTGGAATATGGATTTGATTATGTAGCTACTGGGCATTATGCTCAGATTACAAAGAAAAAATCATCGTATTATCTTCATCGTGGAGTCGATGAAACCAAAGATCAAAGCTATTTCCTCAGTGGTTTGTCACAACATCAATTGGCTCATGCTCTTTTTCCTGTCTGAGGAATGTTGAAGTCTGAGGTAAGAGCTTTGGCAACAAAAATTTGACTCCCAAATGCTGATCGCAAAGATAGTCAGGGATTGTGTTTTGTGGGTAATGTGCCTATGAAAGATTTTCTGAAGAAGAGATTGCCAGAAAAAAAAGGTAATACTATCTTAGCTGATGGTACCAAAGTATGAGAACATGATGGCGCATGGTTTTTTACGATAGGACAAAGTAGAGGTCTAGATATCAATCTCAAAGCCTATGTGACGGCTATCGATGTGACTAAGAATACGGTAACCGTGAGTTATGAGAGAAATGATGCAGCTTTGCTTACTGATACCGTAAAATTAGCAGATTGGCATCGATTGGCCGATAGTTACGACCTGCCTGCTGAGGTCCAAGTAAAGATAAGATATAGACAAAATCCTCTTGCTCATGCTACTCTCACATCTTTGAATGCAAAAAATGTGATGACTATGGTTTTTGATGAAGCGCAGCGAGGTATTGCTCCAGGGCAAAGTATTGTGGCGTATGATGGAGATATCTGTATCTGAGCTGGTATAATTTTGTAAAAAAGAAAAACGCCTAGTAGATAACTAGGGTTTTCTTTTGCGATAGACTCATCTCAGTTTTCTTATCTTCTTCTTGCAGGTTCTGCAGGAGTTAATAGCGACCAGACTCCTAATACAAATAATACGAATAGTATTATGATATCTAATAGTCGGTTGCCAAGGAATACGAAGAATACCGAGATTGCTTTCAATGAGTAGTGTTTTACTGTTTTCATACGCGTTTTATGTTTATGCTTTTTGTTAGGCTATGATGATAGAGAAATCATTATAAAATTCAATAGAAAAACTTGCATAGTAGGCCAAAAATGCGTATAATTAGTATGATAATCTTAGTTTGTGAAAGCCTTGGATGAAAGAATTACTCAAAAAATACAGTTTTGAACTCATAAGTGCGGCTGTGATCCTCATAGTTTTCATCATAATTTTGCCAAAAAACAACATCGATATACCAAATATTGAAGATATCCAGCTTACAG
>CAZEYI010000172.1:0-1962 GCA_964516785.1 uncultured Candidatus Peribacteria bacterium | reverse complement strand
CAAGATCATGGAGCGTTCAATACCTTCTATCTCCAGTCAGTTGACTATTTTTTTCGTTATGTGCAAGCCAACTATTTCATATCTGAAGAAGATACGAACGACATCATAGCTGACTTCTATATGAAGCGATGGGATGCTGTGAAAAAATATGATGAGAAATATCCATTCTCTAGCTACGTGTGGACGATATTTAAAAATACAGTCAAAGACTATCTCAAGAAACATACAGACATACCGTTCACAAATCTAGATAACAAAGAAGATGATACGGCTTTTGCCGATACGCTGGTGGATGATGTCGATATGACTGATCTGCTCGAAAGTGATTTTGCTTTTGAGAAAATTCAATTAGCACTCCAGCGCTTGTCTGAGAGCGATAGAGATATCATCCATATGAAATTTATAGAAGAAAAATCTACGGAAGAGATCGTCGAGATCTTGGGGATACCAAACTCTACTATCAGAAAGAGACTCTCCAGAGCCATGCAAAATCTCAAATCACTCCTGGAAGAATCTTAATATTATGAAATAAAATAAATTACTGTCAACTCTTGTTTGCAGTTCTCACCTGGGGCAATTTTAGAAAACCCGCTTGAGAACTGCTTTTTTGTTTTTGTTTTTGCAAAACATAAAAAGACGCAGTTGGGCTTGCGGTTCTCTTGCAAAACGCTGGTAGCTTCCTACTATGATAGAGTACATTTTTATATGATAATTTGTGTACATAATGACAAAGACTGCTCTTATCGCTCATTTGGCTGACGAACTTGGTGTATCTAAGAAGTTGGCTGCAGAATTGGTAAACACTTTCATCGATGCTATCATCGCAGGTGTTAAGAAACAAGGTGAAGTTAGAATCCAAGGTTTCGGTACTTTCAAGGCTTCACACAGAAAAGCTAGAGAAGGTGTTAATCCACAAAATCCAAAGCAAAAGATCAAGATCCCAGCTATGAAAGTTGTTGCTTTCAAGGCAGGTTCTGAATTCAAGGCTGCTATCAAGAAATCTTAGTTTTTTGTAGACGCTTATATGAAAAACACTCTGCTCGAGCAGAGTGTTTTTTTTTGATAATAAATTTCTATACTAAGGAATCCTCTTCTACTATATTGAGTTCTGCTAATTTTTTTTCTACAAATGAGTTACGTTCTTGATTATCTAATTCATATTTTTTTCGTTCTGTTATATCTTGCAATGTCTTTCATTTTAGTTCTTCAATTTTTTGGATGTCTTGAGGTTTTTTAGCTATCTCATCGAGTATCCAAAGAAAATCTATGATTACAACATTATAATATCCATCTCTAATCCCCTTCATTCACTCTTCTGTTTTTTGTGTTAATAGACTTTGTATTTGATCAAGAATATCTCTGTGATTGGTATTAATGATATTATAGAAAAAACGAGGATTTTGCTCAAAGATACGCAACATCGTGCCCGTATCTCACTTTTCTAACAACTTTCTTATATATGGAACAAATTTTTCCATATTCTCTGTTTCTGGCACCTTCTGATCAATATTTACCAATATTTCAAACAACTTTTTTTCATGCTCTTGCTTCATTTTCAAGGGAACTTCGGCAAGATTTTTGCCTGAGTGTAATTTATTATATTGATTGGATTGTCTTGATGGCATACGCAAATACTATCACAATATAAATTACATATTATCTAATATACTCTTTTTTTTTGATTTGTCAATCAATCTACTCGTTTTGCCGACCATCTTTATAGTTGCTTTTTATGATCAAACCCATAGAAGCAAAGCAGTTTTACTTATCACACAGCCGTGGTATGACAGGATATATAATATTAGCTTTTTTGATTGGCTTTGGCTTTGGGTACTTGGTGTATTATTTCAGATATGAACACAAAGACGCAGTCAATGAGCTCAGAAGCAATCTCAAAGAAGCGACCAAAGAACTCAATCGTATGCATAGCGACTTGGAAGAGTATGCACAACAAAATGTGAT
>CAZEYI010000171.1:0-1984 GCA_964516785.1 uncultured Candidatus Peribacteria bacterium | reverse complement strand
AAATTAGAGGCAAGAGCTGGACTTTGGAGCAACTATTCCCTGACAAAAAGGATAATATAAATTATCAGTGATACTTTAAGACCTTTGACGGTGCTGTAAAAATAGATGACGACCCATCTTGGACTAAACTTAGCAATGGCAAACTTCTCTTCGATTTGGATGAATCTGGATCGCGAGATGAAGACTATAATAGAAATAAATCTATTGATATGAAACTCATAACTGATGCCGAAGGCAAACTAGATAATGCTAAATTTTTGGTGGAAATTAAAAAAATTGTTGCTGATGCCGTAGAATCATTCAAAAAAGACGTCTAAACACATATTTTATAGCATAAATTCAATCTGTCAAATTACAATTACAAATCACCTCCCCAAGAGGTGATTTTTTTATGATTTGTGGGTATAATTGAGCTGTTTATTCTCTGTATGTTTATGGACAAAAAGGCGCTTGTAATCAAAGTATTGGACAAATTGTCAGCAACACGAGATCTCGCAGATGGGATCATTGCACTTTTGACCAACACTCAAGTGGATGAACAGACTATTGATTGATTGATACATATCATCAATAAGTCGATGCATACGGTACAATCCCAGCAAAATGCTAGTGCTTTGCAAAAATCATTGGATGCGCTGCACAAGATACAGGATATGCAGGCAAACGACTGAACTTCTGACGCAGAACTTCAGGCTATTTTAGATACGATAGATTAGGGCATGCCATTATTGGATCAGATAGATAAGAATCCCAAGGATAATCATATCGATATCCAAGAACTCCAGGATGCCATCAAGCCGGAATGATTTTTGACCAAAGAAGAAAACATCAAAGGAGTGTCTGTAGAACTCAATACCACCGAAAAAGAACCTATAGCGAAAACTTTGGAAGATAATCTTACTAAAGAGATCAACAACATACTCACCAAAAATATGCTAAACGATAATGATATTAAAATCATCAATCTATGGAACAAACTCTTGGGTACCAAAACTGAATATGCGAATACTAAGCAGTCTCTAGATAAACAACTCACTACCCTTGTAACAGATATCGTACACAATGTTGATAAACTTATTGCTGCTAATACAGCTCCAAACAAGGAACACTATACCGCTACAGATATCAAACACATCCAATTGCGAGCAAACATGCATTTCGGAGCCGATCTAGCCATAGATGGCAAAAGATGAAGTTCTATCAATCTATCGCAAGATACTCCCAATGCGCAGCTCACCAATCTCTATATCTATAGACTCGAACTAGCAAATAGAAAAGATATCGTCGATATAAGAAAAAATCTCAAATTCAGTCAGACATTTGAACACATACTCCAGACACCAAACTTGGAATCAGCACTCAATTCACTTCCTAATCAGCAGTCACAAAACAAAGTGCTTCTGCAGTTTCTAGATTTCTATCTCAAAGAAATAAAACAAGTAGGTATGTTTTTTGAAGATAAAATATGATGATGAGTACTCAGTGTGTTGTTTGTCTATATGATAAATGCAGAGAAATATAAGGATGATCAAACTCAATCAAAGTTTTACATAGATAAAGTAACTAAAACCAAAAAAGAAATAAAGGATTTCAATCAACAAAACATAGATGCAAACTACTCTGTTGCGATCAATGATAGATTGAAGGCTTTAGACAAACTATGAGTGAATGACAAAGTTCAAAAGATAAAAATATATAAAGAGTTACTAGATCTCTGCACTAAGACAAACAATCAAGATTTGAAAGGTAACCTCCTTATCGGTATCTCTACTACTTTTACTGAAGCAGAGATCAAACAAAATTTTGGAGATACTGTCGTAGCCGATCTTTCCAAGACAAGAGATAAAATAAGCGGAGATCTCAAGAAATACGAAAAAACAAACGATATACTGGCACAGATAGAAAATATAAAAATAGGTAAGCGAGCAGTGTCGAGAGCCTCGTGGGATCAATATGAAAAAACTTGGCCACATGATGCAAATGC
>CAZEYI010000170.1:0-1986 GCA_964516785.1 uncultured Candidatus Peribacteria bacterium | reverse complement strand
CACCAAGTAGACCGTCAATCGTCAAGCCAGGGCTCGTCAGCAGAGTCGCCAGTGACCTCGTCGCGAACGGGGAACCCCGGCATCACAAGCTGCATGTGGGGCATATCGGCTTGCAATGGGGGCCCTTGAATTGACGAGATGCCCGTGAAGCCATTCTCAAGGAAGCCTGGGATCATGCTGGCCGTGGGGACGATCGGATCGCTTGTGCTGGAATTGGTGCGCCACTCCTGAAGTCCATACCCCGTCCCGAGGCCAGGTGGGGTAAGCGGGTCGGTGTACAGGATGCCCGACCCCGTGGTGATGTCGCCCCGAAAGACCAGATAGGCCGGGATATAGCCTGGCGGCGCGACAGGCAGTCCTCCGCCCGTGTCCGCGAGCCAGATGGATTCACCCGATTGCTTGCGGAACACCCAGGGCGCGACGACGAGATTGCCAGAGTCGTACCGATAGCCCACCAGCTCATCGGGGAGCGGCCAACCGCCAAGCACCGCGATCGCGGATTGCGTTGCCGTGCAGGTGAACCCCGACTTCGGCGTCGTGAACTGAAGCGTCGAGGACGGAATCGAGCCGCATTGAGTGATCTCGAATGTTGTGCTGGGCTGATCCGAGTAGCGGTAATGTTTGGCTCTCGCGGTGTATTCGCCGGGGCCGGGGGCGGTGAACGTCAACACGCCGCCGTTGCCAGGCGACGAGGTGGAATACCCTTCAGCGATCACGGTCCCATCGCTCGACACCTCGACCCATGCGCCGGGGAAGTTGCCATTGCCGCATCCCTTGACGCGGACTGTCGCCGTCGAGCTCGGGCGACCGCCGGAACTTACCAGCGTGCCGCCGATCGGCCAGGCGTCCAGATCCATACCTGCCACGGGAACCGTGCCGCCGATCACCAGCACGGGAATCAGCTCGGATTCCTCATCGACCGCGCCCGTGGGCTTATCCCCTGGCGACCCGCCAAGCACTCGACAGGGGCGGGTGAGGTACACGCCAGGAACGGTCGCGGGCATCAAACCCTGGTCGATGACGCGTCCCAGGTAACCACGGCTTCCCGCGCCTGGTGGCGATTCTCGGGACGCCGCCGCGGTGCGAATATCGGCTTTGCGAGACCGAGACTGGCTCATAGCGCGATCACCAGGTTGATCGGAGTCGTCGTTGAGCAGGTGATGGACGTCGTCGCCGATGCGATCGATTCGCCGTCCGCGTTGAGCACGTCTGCCTGGTGGATTGCCGGATAGCGGATCGTCGCGGAGATTCGCCCCGATCCGTTGGTCACGCCGCTGGCGACCACCACGCCTTGCCTTGTGATCGCCACGGATTGCCCAGGAGCGTTGACGCCCGCGACAGTCACGCGCACGACCAGCGTTCTTGGCGAAGTGCACGGCTGGCGATGGATCGCGTACCAGTCGCCATGAACCCGCCGAGCCAGCAAGAGATCCCCTTGACCGATTGTCAGGTCTTCGCCAACGACGATGACGTCGATGGTGTCGTCTCGCTCTGAGAACGTGACCGCGCCACCTTCCTCGAGCAAGGCGTCAACATCGGCCAGCACGCACGACACGATCGTGGTGCCGTCAAACTGATCTTCACCGGCGGCGGTGGCAACGAAAACGCGAGCGTCGTCCTGTGCTTGGCTGAAAAGCACGGGTCGCCGCTCGCGAGATTGAGCCCGAATCCGCTGGTCGCGAATCCGCAGGTCATCCATCATGTCGGAACGTCCACTCTCCCGCGACCAGGTCGACCACCACGCGGTCATAAGCAGCCGGAACCCGCGAGCCCAGATTGACCGCCACGACCGACCCGCCATCGTCCAGCGTGATCAGGTACGATGCTCGCGCCCGAACGAACGTATTGGAGTTGGAGACGACCCCCAGTCGCCGCGTGGTCGCCGAACCTGGCGACAAGGATGAAGGGAATCGCTCCAGCTCAGCGAGGTCTTGCCGCTCGGCTCGTCTCACGTGTTGGCTCGCTGGTCGGACAGTTGGAGAATCG
>CAZEYI010000169.1:0-2006 GCA_964516785.1 uncultured Candidatus Peribacteria bacterium | reverse complement strand
CAAGTGGCTCCGCTCATAGAATGCATAGCTCCACGCTGCACGCCTCTTCAGTTTCAGACGGCGACACGCCGACAGCCATCGCCAAAGACACCATGCCATCAATTCTTCTAATTGCTTGCCGCTTGTCAAACTTCCGGGCGCCAGAATCGCCGACCACGCGCGCGTTAGCGCAGCACATGTTTAAAACTGGGTGATTGCCATGCCGCAACTGAGCATTGACAAGTCGCACTTCTAGCTCTCGCAAGGCTGGAGTCATACTGGCTGTGCCCTGCCCAAACTCGACAAACTTTTCCAGTTCGGCATCCGCAAACCCGGCCTTAACAAGCCACGGCTTCAGGAATTTCATGTTGTACCGGTCGAACCCAACGGCCTGAACGTCGCACGAGTCAAACAATCCGCGCAAGTACTCTGCAACAAACTCATATTCAACCGCTTTGCCAGGCGTCGTGTGCAAAAAACCCTGTTTTTCCCACAAATCATATGGCACTTTATCTTTTCGAGACTTTTCAACAAGTCCGAATTTCGGTAGCCAAAACTGCGAATGAACGCCGCCAGTATCGTCTAACGCAACAAGAGCAGACAAGTCGCTGACGCTTGCAAGGTCCAGACCTATCCATGCTTTACGGCCAGACAGCTCCCCAGGATCGCCGCCATTAGACTCCCACACCGACCGAGGAACAAACGGAGACGATGATTCGCATCTTTGGTTGAGTATCAGATTTCTAAAGCTCGGCTCATTCGACGGAATGTCAACTGCCAGCTTTGCTTGTTTGGCAACGTCATCTATCGATCGAAACACACCAAGCGCCGGATTGGCTGCCGCCCATGCGTTGCGGTCGTCAATCTCACAGTCTGCTGGCGCTTCATACACATGGCACACCACGCGTGGATCTGGAGCGTTTTTCTGCGCGTCTATCCAGGTGCTAAACAGGTCTGCGTCAGTCGGCGCCTGCGTGCTGATGGCTATCAGCAGCGGATTGCTGTACGCGCCTTGTGCCGATGTAATCGCCGAGATAAAGTCATCCTTCGGCCCAACAACCTGCCCCACTTCATCAAGTATGGCCAGCACTGGAGACAGTCCGTGTGCCGTCTTTCCCTCTGCGGACAATGCGCGATAAAGCACATTTTTGCTTAGCCCTATCAAACGCTTACCGCTCGGCTGTATCCTGATGCGTTTCATCAGAGCTGGCGACGCCTCGATCATTTTACGGGCAAGCTCGAAAATAACGGCGGCCTGATCTTTAGATCGAGCACCGCTGACGATTTGCGAGTTTTGCACCGCCTCAGGTCCAGCCAAATGCGCCAAAAGAATGCAAGCTATCGTTGCTGTCTTGGCGTTTTTTCTGGCAATGCTTAAGTATGCCGAATGCGTACCTACAGGGTTGTCATAAACTTCAAGCAGGAATCGCTTTTGAAACGGCTCCAACTTGATTAGCTGTCCTATCTTGTCGCCTTCTGGAACTTTGCAATATGTCTCGACAAATCGGATTACTCGCTCGCCTCTTGTCTCTGCCATCGCTAAGCCAGCAAATCATCTTCCTCAAGCTCGGCCCGAATTCGTCTTGATTGCGCTTCAATCCTTCGTCCGCCTGATTCGTCGCGCGAATCTCCTGCCACTCGCCCAGTCATGCGCAAAGATCGCATAAGGGCCAGCTCGCGACGCGCCATCTGTTCAAGCGCTGCGTTTCGTGGGTTCATAACCATCGTCCCGCGCTCGTTTTGTATGATCCTGCCCTCTGCTCGTAGCTCTGCGGTTTCCTCGTGCATATCTGCCATGCACTGCGCCAGCTGCGCGGCTATCACCAAATCTGCATCAGACCACTCGTCTCGCGCGCGCGCGCACAACACGTTGTGCCAAAACGGTAGCGCGTTTTCGGTTATCGACGCGTGATTGAGCGGCAATAGCGGCGACATGGCCGCGCTTGCCATCGCCTTGACTGCAGCAGCAGCAGAATCTGATCTCTGGCGCTTATCCATCGTTTTGTGGGTTAGCGTTAAGAAAAAGG
>CAZEYI010000168.1:0-2037 GCA_964516785.1 uncultured Candidatus Peribacteria bacterium | reverse complement strand
ATAAACCCGTTCTGGGTTACAGATGAGTATATCAAAAGGGATGCTGAATGTAAAGTTGAGAGAAGGACATGGCGGGGAAGGCCGGGGTTTGAACCCGACCTTCCCCTAGAAGCGGGAGGACGTCTAGGCCGTGACATCACCGGACACTGCGCTCTCACGAGTGTTCTGCTCCAAGCGCTTGCGCATCTCGGAGAACGGTCCGGAAGTCATGAACGAAGCAGATGTGAACTGATCAAACGGGATGAGCCTGGTTCCCAGGATGTTCTCCCAGAGCCTGCTCTTCTCCTCCATCTTGTTCAGGTCTGCCCGAATTCTCCAGACACCATCGGCATCCCGTACAAGCTCCTCTTGCATGAGTTCAACCATCCAAATGTGAACGGTCTGGCCCAAGATGAGTGCGTTGTCGGGATTCCCGGACCCAAGGTAGATGAACCGGTCTGGTTCGATCTCAAGACCGGTCTCCTCGACGAGTTGACGAGCAGCAGTCTGGATGCCAGACTCCATGCTTGCCTGTCCTCGTGGGAACTCTACGATCGGCTTGTCCCGGTCTTGAAGCGGCCGGCGCTGTTCCAGAACAGCAACATGCCACTCATCTTCGATTTCGGCACAAAGACCGATGACAGCGCCACCACGGTTGAAGTAGTGCGCTTGATTGTAGTTCGGGCTCGAAAGCGAGAGGCCGTAGAAGGCCGCCCAGCCTTGTCCGCGATTTGCGAACTCGGCATTACGAACCAGGTCTGTCGCGTCGATGATTGATTCGGGATCTCCCATCGAAGCCTGGATTCGACGGATCAACTCGGCTTTCGCCTCATCATCCGTCAGGGTGAACCGGAAGTCCCAGCGGGATCGTTCGTGGTCAACGGGCTGGATCGGAATGATCTGGCCGTCGATCTCAAACATGCTGGGCACCTGGGAACTACTGTCACCTGACACTTCGTGCTCCATCTCAAGACTAACTTGTCGATTAGATGGTACTGTCTGTCTTAACTAGACGATTATTTCCTCCTGCTTGTGAACGATCTGAAGCGGACTCCGAAACCGAATTTCGGAGGTAACTTCGAAGGGTAAATTATACAAAAAAACATACTGAAAGTCAATAATTATAGGATAGTATTTTATGCATATTAAACCTAACCTTGACAAAATATTCAAAAAACTATGTAATGGATGTATGGCAAAAAAGAAACAAAGCATTCACAAGGAATATCATTTCTTCTTTCATACGAGGGCGGGATTCTATTCTCTTGTTGGAACAGCAGTGGTACTGGGATTTGGTGCGATTATTTTGTGGGGCTAATTCCCAAAAATTAATTACTTCTTCAATTTAATATTTTCTTTCAATTTATAGATCTTTTTGCAAATTAATTCTTGTCAGCATTCACTTCTCTGGTTATACTACAGACATGGCCAACATCATTGGAACCTGTACAACGTGCACCAAACAATTTTTAATAATTGATCAAGAACAGGAATTTCTCAGAGGAAAAAGTCTTCCAAACCCCTCAGTTTGCCCTAATTGCAGACAGGCACGCCGCCTTGCATTACGAGGAGAGCGGGTATTGTTCAAAACTGATTGTCAGCAGTGCCACAAAGAAATAATCGTCTCATACGATCCCTCAAAAGTTCAAAATGCAATTCTTTGCAAAGAAGACTATCAAAAATATTATGAAGAACATGATCCGATGATAACCGACCCGCTTCCCCAAATGTAATCATGAATGCAGATCAATTTTTCCAAGAATTACAGCGCATTCTCCTCCAACAGCCCAAACGCCCATCTCAAATTTTGAATTCAGAAAATTGCTTATTCGGAAATTTTATCTACTACAGCAAAGATCTTTTTCAGTGTTTTGACTGCAGCAAGTCTGTAAATTGTGCTTATATGACCGACTGTCACAATTGCTCCAATTGCATGGATATGGAATTGACCCATTCGCACCGCATCAATCACATCTTGACGTAGCATTAAGTGTTGCATGTTTTGGCGTGGAATAATGACACCCTGTTTGCCATTTAAACCTTGTAGCTTACATGCAT
>CAZEYI010000167.1:0-2046 GCA_964516785.1 uncultured Candidatus Peribacteria bacterium | reverse complement strand
ATACAAGATGAACACAAACAGGAAGTTTGTTTGTAGAATATAGCAACATTGACGATGATCACGATTTCGAAAATTTTGTACAAGCAAATATAAACACCACAAGACAAAATCTTGGTACACAACTAGAAGACGACATCATAACTACGACAATTGATGCACAATGTAGTGGAAGCACACTAACGGGCACAATGATAAGTTTTGCCGTACACCAAAATGAAGATGTATTGTATTTGAGTCAAATTTTCACTATATACCAGAAAGATATTACGGTTATTTCTGTAGCAAGTGCCTCTAACAATATACGCAGCGAAACTGCAAACAGTATAAGCAAGAGTATCACATGTAGACCATAAAACTTTATCTATCTCGATAATCATGAACGATCCAAAGAGCTTCAATAATGCGCAACTAGGCTTCGAACCACCAATATTTAACGGTCGACAAATCTTGGCAAAAACCGGATTGGGCTTAGTGTTAGGAACGCTTATTGCTTTCTTATTGTTTTTGATGCTTGGATTTTTGTGAGATATCATACCTGACGCATTATCACAAAACAGCCAATTCGCTGGTGGTCCAAATGCTTTGCTACCGTTCCTCTTATTGTTCATAGGGTTTTTGGTAACCATTATAGGAAACATGACTATAGCATGATTATACAATTTGTTCTACAGTAGCGTCTACTATGATGTTACCAAGATGTTTGGTATGATATTGTTGACCAATGCTATACTGCTTGTATTCTTTACGCCGATGTATCTTTTGTTCCAGACCAAACCTGAGATATTGTTCCTCATATTATGATTTCATATATTATTCTCTACATTCATATCATCAGCATTGATAGAATTTATCGCCAATCCAAACTATTCTGGATCATCCCTGATTGGAAACGTATTTGGATTTGCTGTGGCGCTCTTGTTCTACAGCATTATATTCAAGCCATCACAGGCAGGTGGAGCCACAGAACAACAAGTATACTTATTGCTCTTATTGCCACCAATTCTTGGCTTCACGCTCATTCCACTATGTCTCAATCTACGACAAAAAATATACTACAAATTCTACGAATCAGGAAGTAACGCATTCTACATACCATCATTGGATGAGATCACCTACACAACAGAAAACAAAACAACAGAAGACACAGCTACTAATGTAGAATAAATCCTTGTCATCCTAGATCGAGTCCAGGATCCAGTACTAAATTTATATAGTACAATCGTATGCTACTCTACCACATCGCATCAATAGCTAAAGCTGTATTGTGAGCTATCGTATTGCTCGTAACATATACAACGATAAATATATACCAAGATCCTGTCATAGCTATCGCTATGGCATTTGTTGGTGTATTTATTTTTACACGATGAATCAGCTTCTACTTCTTCATTGGTATGCAACGTCTATTGCGTCCTGAAGTACAAAATAGCGAACGCCTTGTCAAAGATAGTTACAAACTCTCACTCCTATTCGGTATATTTTGTTTGATCAATGTCTGACTGATTCTCTTAGGAAATTGGAATACGATCATAGGCTTGCTCCTACTCATAGGATTTATAGCACTCCAAGCTATGCTGTTTAAAACCCAAAGCAAATCATCCGATGGAGAATAAAGAAATAGTACAAATTGTACAATCACGCCTCCAGGAAGTCTACGACCCAGAATTTCCTATAGTCGATATCCGAACGTTATGACTCATCTACGATATCAAAGCAGATCAGAAAAAAAATATCATCCACATTCTCATGACTTTCACATCACCATCCTGTCCTTCTATCGATGAAATACAGACACAAGTGACCAATAGCATCAACCAAGAACTACCACAATATACCGTTCAAGTAGAAGTCACTCGAGAACCTCTCCGAACCCTCCAAAACATCAAAGACCCCGACCTCCTGAGAATGTTCGAATAATACAAAAAACATACGCAAGCCTACGTATGTTTTTTGTATAATCTAATTATAAATTATTAGTCATCACGGTATCTCCCTTGGCTACACAACCATTGAGCAAATTATTTGCACTCGCATAATTCCAATATT
>CAZEYI010000166.1:0-2079 GCA_964516785.1 uncultured Candidatus Peribacteria bacterium | reverse complement strand
TGAGGAAAGGCTCTTATATAGCAGTTTGCTGTATTGGATTGGTTCCCAATAGAACCATTGGTCCATGATAATCATGCTACAAATAGATCGCTTGCTGATCCGGTATCAAATGTAGAAAATGAAGTCATATCGATATCGCCGACGTTATTGTTGTATATATTGTTAGTATTGTAGTACCCAGCACTTGTGTTGTTTGTACCCACAACTCCCCAGTTCATATTGCCGTAGATAGACATTTTGCTGAACACAACATCGATTCCTCCATTCATATATACACCATTTGCAGCATTTGCTGCAGATGTTGTATTGTGCAATAATATAGAGGCTGAACCAGCTATTCTGATGCCATTAGAAGGGGAGTTGTATATCATACTATTGTTGATACTTACTCCATCAGATCCAGCTATATCTATAGAAGGATAGGTTGAAGATATATTGTTATATGATTGGATATTATTGAACATTATATCGTCAGCAATGTCCAATAGTATGTTAGTAAATCCATTATCATGGAAACGACTGTTTGTTATAACAGCTCATGAGCTGTCAGACAAACGAAGTCCATCGGTATTTGCTCAATATATTTCTACATTTTCGATATAAATGTCATTAGCCAGATCCAGATATATTCACATTCCTGAGTTATCTCCTAGTACACTATTATATATATCTATATCAGAAACGTTGAATGTATATATATCTCCATATCCAAAATTGCTTCCGTATATATTGTTAATAGTAAAATGATTGACAGCAGTACCATCAATATAAAAGCCCGCATCTGCATTCAAACTGGCATTATGTCCATCTAAGAAAATACCATCCAATATTATATTCTGGGCATTGTTGGCATAGAGCATAGAATTATTTATACCAAGGATGCCATTCGTACCCTTAGTCAACCCGTATTGTCCACCACTAGATACCAAGGCAATACACTGACCTAAGAAAGTAACGGTACCAGTCAGCGCTTGATTGCCTGTGAGGACATAGATAGTATTGCTCGTCAATAATTGAGGCAAGCTATCAGTTCCGACATATTGGACAGTTATAGCAGATCCACCGAGACATGCATTGCTAGACCAGTTTTGCGTATAGGCAGTAGCAGTAGGGGCAAGAGAGTTGCTTCCAAATACTGCAGCCACGATATCGCCTGACGTAGGATTTTGTGCCCAGAAAGCAGAGTCGATAAACTGTGTGTTGCTCCAGTTGATAGCAAAAACACTTGTTGCTAAGCCAATTAGCCCAAGTGCAAATGCTCCAAATAAAACTTTAAGATGATTTTTGACGAAGTTCATGGCTGTGTATAAACACATAAAAACTATCACAATTATAATGCCAAACGCCAAAAATTGCAAATTTTGCAGCAGGAAAAACAGCTCCAATTGGAGCTGTTTTTCTATGTTTTATAGCCTATTTATTTCTTCGGATTGGTCTGGGTTATATATGCTTTGATGGCATCCAATGATGGGAAATACTTAGGATTGATAAAGTTGTATGACATAAATCATTTATTGGTCTTCTGGACCTTGAAGGTCTTCCCATTTGGCGCAGTTACGGTAACTGATGCAAAACTTGTATCTAGAGTTGTATGATCCCATACAGATTTCTTTGGATTGTTTTTGTCTATCAACTTCGTCAAAGTCTCGTATGATATAAAGAATTTAGGAGACTTGAAGTCAGGAGATGTATATACTTTCCTATCTTCGATATATTGTATCTTATATACCTTACCATTTGGCGCAGTATAGGTTCGTTCGGTCATATTGTCTTCACTATCACTTCTCAGATCAATCAAATAATCATCCACAATTTCTCCGAAACATTGCAGTTTATCGGCATCTTCATCTTCACCATCATCTATCAATTCATCGATAGTATCATTGATCATATCGAGCATCAGATCCAAGATATTGATAAGTCTTGGTGTATTACCTTCGTAGACATTACTAAATGCATGCAAAAGAATTAAGTATACTGATCTGCGTTCGCAGTAGTCATCAGGATTTGGTTCATCTCCTTCTTCTACGGTTGTTACCGAGAAGAGAGTAGTGAGATTGTTGATCGTAAGCGTGGCAG
>CAZEYI010000165.1:0-2109 GCA_964516785.1 uncultured Candidatus Peribacteria bacterium | reverse complement strand
GTGATTTCATAAGATTACCAACGCTCATCGCTAGCATTCTGGATACAACAGCAGACCCCACAAACACAGATAATAAGATAACACAGACAAACATTCTACGCATCAACGATAAGCTGCGTCAATTTTTAGACACAAAGCTTGATGATATAAGCTATTACAACAACATATATTTCATACAATTCGAAATACAAAACATAAACTTTATAGCACAGTACGACTTAGACTCGCATACCATCATAGATCTATACTTCAAAGATGTCATGATGGACAAAAAACCCATTGCTATCAAAAATATAAATCTTACCCTATCGCCGACCAATCAAACAAATATAGATAGCTTTGCAGATGACCCATTATCATATATCCAGAATATAAATCGCAGTGCATTTACCGCATACATACAGTTTAGTAAAGAATAAGAATAATGTACAAGAGATTCTCTCTGCAAGACATACAAAGCATCAAAAATGATGTCATCCCCCGTATGACACGCATTTTACAAAATGAAAAATATCAAAGCATCAAAGATTATTGCAAACATGGCTTCAAAGAATGAAATACTATTTGCTATCTCAATAGATGAGAACCAACCATGAGAATGATAAAAGAAGCTCCATGATTACATATCATCGATGAAGTAGAAAAAATAGAGTTACTCCTAGACGAAGAACAGATAGGAAATCTACAGTCCCTGGTAAAAAAATATATGATCAAACCCACAAGCATCAAGTCTACCATGACCATAGAAAAGATCCTCATGGAAGAATGTAAAAAATGAACATTCAATACTATCCTAGACAAACCATATATAGTCTATGATATAGAAACCGATGGAGACATTTTTGATGTAACACAACAAAAATTCATCATAGCATATGCAGCAGAGCCCAGCAAAGATAACAAGATGACATATGAACTTATCGAGAAAGACTGACTGCCAGCTTTCGTCAAAAAACTCTTGGATTTTGATGGATATATAGTCTGATTCAATAACATACGATTTGACAATCCAGTCATCATACACAATGTGTGAGGATCGCAAACAGATATAGACAATCTCAATGCTAAGAGCATAGATATCTTCCACTTTGTACATCAGATGGCAGGCAAAAAAATAAGCTTAAATAAAATGGCCTCGGCACTTGTTGGAGTAGAAAAAACACTAAGTTCCTGACTAGAATGAGTACAATTATACAAAGAATATGTCAAAACAGGCGACGAAGAAAAATACAATACATTCAAACTATACTGTAAAAACGATGTGAAGATGACAATACTATTGCTTTTGTATCTTCTGTATTATAAAAAAATTGCACTCGAAGGAGAAGAACAACAATTTGATATACCAACACTTGTTGCTAATTCCTGTAGTCAGTCTAACATAAATAATATTACAAAAACTGACACACAATCCAACGCTTCTATATTCGAATAAACCATGCACTACAAACGAGAACTCCAACAATGTTATAACGAGGAAGCCAATAAGTTTTCACAAACCAGACAAAAACACTGGCATGAATTCGATTATATTATAGAAAAAATAAACAAGCTCCCAAATAAGACTATTCGTATTGTAGAATTAGGATGTGGTGATGGTAGATTATACGATTATATACACAAAAATACGACCAAAAAAATCCATTACACAGGCATAGATTTTTCCAAAGAATTGTTAAAGATTGCAAAGAAAAAACATCCCGAAGCAACACGAGTATGTGATGATATGATAAATGGCATCAAAACTATAGCTCAAGAATCATGTGATATCGTAGTGAGTATAGCTGCTTTTCAACATCTTCCTACGCGCAGAGAAAGAAATTTTGTTCTAAAATCATCGTACAGAGCACTCACCTACGACGGGTTATATATCATGGTAAATCGAGCATACTCTGATCGATTTTACAAAAAATATCGACCTCAGATGGTAATATCTATCATCAAATACATCCTATCCTGATGATACAAAGCACGAAATGATATTCTAGTACCACGAAAGGGAGAGAAAAGAGTATATCATAGATATTATCACATATTCACACTCAAGGAAATACAAAAATTACTGACCCAAAATTGATTCTATATCGACAACCTATCGTATGGATTGCC
>CAZEYI010000164.1:0-2114 GCA_964516785.1 uncultured Candidatus Peribacteria bacterium | reverse complement strand
ATATGAAAGTATGGGATCTTATTGAAGCTGCGAATATGTATCAGTTAGTGAATTATCAGAGCACCGAGGCATTCAGACAGCTTCAAATAAAACATGGCGTTTTGGTTTTTGATCCTTCGCAAAGCCAAATAGACTCTAAATAGGAAGCAATCCAGCTTCCTATTTTTATTATACCCTTGACAGTTTTTCAGGATAGGTATATAGTGTAGTTAATACACTAATTAATAAACAAATATATGAACATCACACATTTGTTGGATATCAATACTATCATATTCACCATAGCGGATTACCCGATGAGCTACATAGAATTCTTCGGGACTATCTTTGTTGTGTGGTGTGTGTGGCTTACGGCTAAGGCCAAGGTTTTATCTTGGCCTGTAGGAATAATTGGGGTATTCCTTTATATTTTCTTGTTTTATCAAATCCAGCTCTATTCTGACATGATAGAACAAGTCTTCTTTTTGATTACTGGTTTTATTGGGTGGTACGTATGGCTACATCCAAAGAGCAGTGCAGAAGCTAACAAAGAAGATCAGCTTAAAATCACTGTAAGCAGTGTAAAACAAAATTTGATATATGCAGGCATTGTAATTGCCGGTACAGCAGTGCTAACACTTTTTGTTTCAAATCTCGATAATTTGTTCCCAAAATATTTTCCTGAGCCAGCCGCTTTCCCTTTACTTGATGCGTTTACAACGGTGATGAGTTTTATGGCACAGTGGCTCTTAGTTCGTAAGAAGATTGAAAATTGGGTACTCTGGATAATTGTAGATGCTATAGCTATTGGTTTGTATTGGTCAAAAGGAGTTAAGTTCGTATCGCTTGAATATGTATTATTTTTCTTCATCGCAAGTTACGGATTAGTCTCTTGGATAAAGAAGTATAGGAGCAAAGAAAACCATGAACCAACACACGTACAAGTATAAGACTGGGTTGGTGGTTGGTAAATTTTACCCGCCACACCGCGGTCATAAATATTTGATCGATACTGCGACATCGCAGTGCGAGGATTTAACTGTAATCTTATGTTGGAATAGATCTGAAACTATCCCAGGAAGTCTTCGTGCAAGTTGGCTTCATAAAATTCATCCTAAAGTACAAATTAAAGTCATTGAGGACACAAAGCTTGCAGATGATGACTCTAAAGGTTGGGCACAATTTACTCTAGATATATTAGGGTATGTTCCTGATGCGGTATTCACCTCAGAAGCTTATGGCGATCCTTACGCATCATTTATGGGGTCGGTACATGTTCTTGTGGACAGAGATCGTACTGTAGTTCCAATTTCTGGAACGCTTGCCAGAAAGGAGCCAATGAAATATGCCAAATATCTTGAACCTTGTGTCCGAGGTTTTTTTACCAGACGAGTTAGTCTTGTTGGAGCTGAATCCACTGGCAAAACTACTCTTGCTCAAGCTATTGCTAGACACTACAATACATTTTGGATTCCCGAATACGGTCGTTTTTACAGCGAAGGAAAGTTAAGTGGCACAGATGGTCATAATTGGGAAAGTGATGAGTTTGAAAACATTGCTCGGGCCCAAAACATTCTCGAAGATACTTTGGCTGAACGTAGTAATGGTCTTGTAATTTGTGATACCGACTCTTTTGCGACAAGTGTTTGGCATGAACGTTATATGGGAGTCCGTTCACCTGTCGTTGATGAGTTAGCAAAGAATCGTGTACAAGATCTATATATTTTGACTGGCGATGAAATCCCTTGGGAAAATGATGGCACTCGCGATGGCAAAGAAATCCGCCATTGGATGCATGAAAGGTTTGTCGAGCGATTGAAAGAAGAAAACAAACGCTATATTATAGTATCAGGGACGTTAGAAGAGCGTCTTAGTGCATCTATTAAAGCTGTCGATCAGTTAGGTACTCTTACTTATGAACAATAAATCACGTACATCAAAAAGAGATAATCTACGATTTGCCGTGCTTGCTGTTGATACAGTTGTGCTCACTTATCATGAAGATAAATTGTTAGTACGACTCATGTCTGTAAATGTCCCTCCCTTTTTTCGAAATAAACCTGGGTTGCCAGGAGGGCTTATTGCGCCAAATGAAACAGCTGAGCAAAGTTCACGAAAACATGTTGAGAAAAAAA
>CAZEYI010000163.1:0-2119 GCA_964516785.1 uncultured Candidatus Peribacteria bacterium | reverse complement strand
TGCAGTCATCCAACAAGATGGCCAAGATATCACCACACTCAGCGCGGACAATGGCTTGATGATGGTCAGTGGCGAATATTATCAAGAGTCTGACTATCCTATCACACGAAGTACGACTATCCAAAGTCTGAGCGGTACATACACAGGCCCAGCAGAACTCGTCCTCAGTCCAAGTAGCCCATGTGGCGAAAGTCCAGACTGTCCCGTGTTACCAGATCCTATCTCGATATCTATAAACTTACCGTAAGCTAGTATAGACTTTATTTTTTGAGCAGCATAAGAAGTTCTTCTTTCTGTGTTCCTAAGTGATCATGGAAATTAAAGTGCCTGACATCGATATGTTCCTGTCATTTTTTGTATGCTCTATATATATTACCAAGAGTTTCTGGCAACAGAAGCGTTGTAGCCAAGAGAAAGGCATAGGTATAATCTCCCGGTGTACGATTGCCTAACATAAATCATTGTAACAAAGCCTCTCATTCAGGATTTTCATCATAATCAAACAATACATGCAACACATCATGAAATTCCTTATTCTTTACGAGATGGCTTCATTTTTTGGTAAACATCTCATCAAGCAAATATCACAGAGTCCCTGGATCAAATCCATCGGTTTGCCAGTTGCTTATTGCAGAAAATTTTTTCTTTTGCGCATAATAAAAATCTATATGTGCTCATATAAGGATAATGTTTTTCCTCAATGTATACATAGGAAGTCTGCCAACAGGTTCGTGTTTACTTATACAGTGTAGATCGAGACGAGACATTGGTATCTTCAATTAGTATCGTAATGATATATTATTTGTCAGCAGTAGCTACATTCGATTCTATAACTTCTGCCAATTTTTCTGCACTGACACTTCAGACGATAGGCCCGCTAGTCATAGTATAGATGGCTGGTTTTTCTATATTGTAGAATGCTCATACATACATACCGTCGATGGTCTGTATGTGTTCAAATGTTTGTGTATCGGCAATGTTATTTGAGCTTGATACTTTGATCACAGGGACTTGAGTTTTGCCTACGATATTTTGATTAAATTGAGGAATATCTGGTCTTATAACAAGATCTTCGCCATGTTCAGGTTCTATCAAGACACATGCAATTTCTTTTTCAGCACGACCTACAATTTGATTGAGCGCATCCAAAATACGTGGATTGTGTCTATCTTCAGCAGTAATTTCTCTAATTTTCATGTATATCTTTCGGTTAAACAGAACAACAATACTAGCCAAATCCCACACCATCACAAGTCCAATTATTATCACAAAAGCTATTGCAAAAAGCTGTATTTGGGATATAGTGCAAATTCAAACAAAATTACTAACCAATTAAAAAGCAGGGCCTATGAGTAAAAATGCATTTTGCGTTGCGATAACGCATCAAGAAGGTTTCTTTGTGGGTTCTTCTCCCAAAGAAGTGCTTCCGTTGATGGAAGGACAAAAGCTAAAAAAGATAGTGTGGCAAAACAATCCATACGGACTAAACGAATTTTTGGAGGAAAATCCCGACCAAAAAGATGTTGTGTATAAAGCGATACACTATTGGGCACTATGTGCCCTAAAAAAAGTTGAGTTTAAAGAGGATGCTTATGGCATACTCAAACGAAAACTTTCGGAGTTTGGTGACAAACTCTATCGCAGAGTACGCAATATAGCGTCAAGTGTTGCTGCATTATTTAAGAAAGCTTTCCCTTCAGAAAAAAAACGAAGAAAGATGCAAGAGAAGGCACTGAAGCACTTCAAAGCCAAAGGAGTGACTCATGTCACTATTGTATCAACGTAAACCAATTACTAACCTCTAAAAGTCCCTGGGAATTCCCAGGGACTTAAAACATATCAAAAAATTGACTAAATAAAAAAAATAGATACAATATATGTAATTATTTATTACCAACAGATATCTATGACAAAATTAGATGGAGATATTCTTTTCATAGACGATAGTGAATCCGAGCTGATGCTTTTCAGATATCAATCTGAAGATTATAGAAAAGAAGAATTATTTGATACATTACATACTGTCAATCCACATGACAAAGAAATCAAAGAAATGCTTGGCGGCCAAGATAAGTCCTGGCCAAAGATTATCGTATTGGACGGTAACTTATGATCAAGT
>CAZEYI010000162.1:0-2123 GCA_964516785.1 uncultured Candidatus Peribacteria bacterium | reverse complement strand
TTGCAGGGGAAGCAAAAGTTGCCTTTTTCTCAATTGCAGGGTCTGAATTTATGGAGATGCTTGTCGGAGTTGGAGCAGCCCGTGTACGAGATCTTTTCTTAACAGCCAAGAAGGCACAGCCTGCAATTATTTTTATCGACGAGGTGGATGCGATTGGTCGTCAGCGTGGAGTTGGGATCATGGGAGGCCATGATGAAAGAGAGCAGACTCTGAATCAGATTCTTGTTGAGATGGATGGGTTTACTCCTAATGAACAGCTTGTGATAATTGCAGCAACCAATCGGCCAGATATCTTGGATCCGGCGCTTGTCAGGCCTGGAAGATTTGATAGAAGAGTTATGCTGTCTTTGCCTGATCTTGAAGGAAGACGTGAAATCCTTTCAATTCATGCAAAAAACAAACCATTTGTGAAGGCTGTGGATTGGGAAAAAGTTGCAAGACGAACTGTTGGATTTTCTGGTGCTGATCTTGAGAATATGCTGAATGAAGCAGCAATTCTTGCAGCCCGTGTTAACAAAAAAGCTATAGAAATGGACCATCTTGAAGAGGCTGCAACCAAAGTCAAACTTGGTCCTGAAAAAAAGAGATTGCAAAGTGATGACGATAAAAAAATTACTGCCTACCATGAATCAGGTCATGCGCTCGTTTCTCACTTTATGACCCACACAGATCCCGTCCACAGGATTTCAATTGTAGGACGTGGGATGTCACTTGGTCATACGCTTATTCCGCCATCATCTGACAGAGTGCATGAGACCAGGTCCCGTCTTCTTGAGCAGATTGCAACAATGCTGGGTGGAAGAGTTGCTGAGGAATTGATATTTTCCGAAATGACCACAGGAGCAGCAGATGATATTGAAAAGGCAACCGGTCTTGCACGAACGATGGTTATTCAATTTGGAATGAGCGCATTGGGCCCAATTAACCTGACAGAGGATAGGAATAATCCATACGAGCCGGTAACAATTTCAGATAATGTACAAGCTCAGATTGATTCTGAAATCAATCGAATTATGCAGGAAGCTTACAAGCATGCTGAAAAATTGCTAAAGGCAAATAGAAAAACGCTTGATCTTGTCGCAGCAGCACTTCTGAAGAAGGAGACCATGGAAAGTGATGAATTTGAAGCTATCGTTGGTAAAAAAGCAACTCCTGCAAAAAGCGCTAAAGTATAAAGTCTTCCCTGCTATAATGAAGTGTATATGAGTAAACTCCTCTATCTGCATGTCAGAAATCCTAAAGACGACGAGACTCCTATTGATGCTGCTGTTCAAATTTTCTCAGCCCTTTTCCCTTCCCACATGGGTCTTATAAAAAGACTATATCTGAAGCCAAAAATTATCTCATTTGAAATGTATTATGTTGAGCAGTCAATTTCTTTTTATGTTGTAGTTCGTGAAGAGGATGAGACTTTTGTAACAAGTCTTTTTTCTTCGTCATACCCCAGAAGTCTTATTACAAAATCAGAAGATCCTCTTCTTAAAATAACTTCAGCAAAAAATGTTGAGGTAGGGGAGATGAAGCTTGCTCAGCCTTACTACTATCCAATTAAGACCTATCAGGATTTTGCAAATGTTGATCCCTTGTCTTCTCTTATTGGATTTATGTCCAAACAAGATGCGAGCGTTTCTATGGGGATTCAATATCTTACTGCTCCTGCAACCTTTCCTTGGGCACAAAGTGCTATTAATGGCACCAAACCCGCTCCAAAAGTTGAGGGTGAGACGTCTACTCCAGCAGAAAAGCTTCCAGCTGCACTTGTTGCTCGAAAGACTGCGTTTCAGGGAGGAAAAGTGGCGATACGGCTGATTGTTGCATCGGAAAATGTATTTCCCCTTTCATACATGCAAAATCTTGGAGGAACTTTCGGAGCATTTTCTCTCGGTGAAGGAAACCAGCTCGTTTTCAGGCGCCCGCTTCTTCGACGCGGCAAATTGCTTCATAAGATGATTGAAAGAAAAATCAAATACCGCGACAAAAAACACCAAATCCTAAATGCACAAGAACTTGCAACCCTCTGGCATTTACCAGGCAAGCAAACATCAGGAATTAAAAATCTCGCATGGGGAAGAACACTTTCTGGAGAGCCGCCGGAAAATCTTCCAACTGCTATGACTATGTCA
>CAZEYI010000161.1:0-2147 GCA_964516785.1 uncultured Candidatus Peribacteria bacterium | reverse complement strand
TACGCATATCGAAGATATCCTAACGACAGCGGAGTCGACCAATCCTGACTGTATCATTATCGATAGTATCCAGACCGTCTACAGCGAGCATACTGACTCCTCCGCCTGATCTCCCAATCAAGTAAAATACTGCGCAGAAAAACTCTCCGAATTTGGCAAAAAAAATAATTGTACGATTATCATCATAGGACATGTCACTAAAGGAGGAGAAATCGCAGGGCCGAAATACTTGGAACATATCGTCGATGTGGTCTTGTATCTGGAAGGTGACAGATTTGGACAACTTAGATTTCTTCGTTCACAAAAAAATAGATTTGGACATACAGATGACAGTGGGATCTTTGAGATGACATTATTTGGACTCCAGCCAGTGTATGACATCAAGGAGAGGATATTGCAGGCATCAAGCACGATGCCGTGAAGTGTCTTGACTATATGACTCGACAATGGAAGACCGGTTTTGGCAAATATTGAAGTCTTACTCAATAAGACAAAATATAAATTTCCACAGAGAAGTTGTATCGGAGTAGACAGCAAAAGAGTGGATCTGGTGATAGCGATATTGGAAAGGTATCTCAAAATTAATTTAGGATTTTTTGATATATTTGTAAACGTACCAGGTGAGTTTGATTTCCGTGATAGTGGACTGGATCTTGCTATCGCAGTCTGATTGCATAGCCAATATACCAATACCAACGTACCACAAAACAGCATATTCCTCTGAGAACTAGCGCTATCGGGGAAAGTTGTAAAATCAAAATTACATGATAAAAGAGCCAAGGAGCTACCTGAAGAATTTACACTCTACGATGGCAATAATATCAAACATATCGTGGAATTGAAAAACATACTTTAATACTCCTCGTTTGGGGTATCGGGAGATGGTTTTTTGTTGGTGCAGAAGATATCGCGCATTTCGTATGAATACCCTATCTCTTTGAGATGATTATTGATCTGCGTAAGTAGGTCTTTTTTCTTAGCGAACAGCATAATTCTCGTCTGTTGGTCAGCTGTATAGACAAATAATTTGTGGTGACGGATATATCATGCTGTAGGATGAATATGAGGCATTTGCTTATGCAAAAAACGCAATGTCAAAACACCCAAGGCTTGATTGCCCAAGAACCTCTGTGCGAGACGTTTTTTGAGATGATTGTTCAGTGTTTGCATACAAGTTTGCAATATAATAACAAAACAATATTGTCCAATTACTTTAGTATTACAAGAACAATGCGTAAGATTATAATCTCGAGTATACTGTTTTGTATGATGGGTCTCCAGTTCCTATCGCCGACCAACGCGCAGACTACCACACCAAACAGCAATGAAGTAGGGATCAATTGTACGCCAGATCAGCTTGCTAATGGACAGTGTAGTTTCTCTATCTATAGGACGTTGGGGATCAAACAAGATACCAATCAAGATCCATCGTCTGTTGGATTGTTTGTCCAAGATATTATCCTGTCTCTCACCTTCTTTATCGGTACGGTACTGACCGTATCACTCATCTATGCAGGGTTCTTATATATCCGATCAGGTGTGACGGGAGACGATGAGAAACAATGAACAGCCAAGACATGAATTATGTATGCATTTATAGGGCTGCTCTTGGTGATGTGATCATATAGTATTATCAGACTTGTACAATTTATCGTGCGTGGAGGGTAAAACTAGGTAAACAAACCACTCTGTAACTCGAGCATCTTGGCGTATTTTCCTTTGTGTTTGATGAGTGATTTGTGTGTGCCGCGTTCTATAATTTTTCCTTGTTCTAGCACAATAATATCATCTGCTTCTTTGACTGTCTGGAGTCTGTGAGCGATCACGACAACTGTCCTGCCTTTAAATAAGGTATGCAAAGCTTGTGCTATTTTTTCTTCACTAATAGAATCCAATGCACTGGTTGGTTCATCCAATAAGATAATCTCTGGATCTTTGAGGAATATTTTTGCTATCGCCAGACGTTGACGCTGTCATCAGGACAGACGAATTCATTTCTCTCCGATCTCTGTTTGTAAGCCATCAGGGAACTCGGCAAAGAAATCACACTGTGCCATGTCGATGGCTTTTTTCATCTGTGCTGTAGTTGGTGTGTAATCCAATGCATAGACTAAATTTTCGTATACCGTTCCATCAAATAAGCTTGG
>CAZEYI010000160.1:0-2166 GCA_964516785.1 uncultured Candidatus Peribacteria bacterium | reverse complement strand
CATTTTTTTGTGGAAGTTCGGTGAGTTTGCCAGATCCGTCGCTGTAATAGGACATGAATACATTGTTCCAAATCTCTGTGTATCTATCGTTGACTCACATATCTCGATCGCTTGGACCGTATGCCTCTCCTCTATCATAGTAAAATTCTGCACAGGGACCGCATGGACCTACAGGACCGGGTGTCCAGAAATTGTCTGATTCGCCTTTGTCGTCAAATCACATCTCTTTGATATGTGTGATGCCTAGATCTGCTAAGATAGCTAAGCTTTCTTCGTCTCTTGGGATTCATTGTTTTTTATCACCAGCGAAAACGGTGGCTCCTATTTTGTCCAAAGGGATCTGGAGTTCGTGATGGAGAAATTGGACTGTCCACGTAATACTTTCTTTCTTAAAATAATCTCCCAATGATCGGTTGCCCATCATCTCAAACAATGAGAGATGTCTTTCGTCACCTATGTCATCGATGTCATTGGTTCTGACACATTTTTGGATATTGTAGAGTCTTGCGCCCAATGGATGAGCCTTACCTACAAGGAATGGGATGAGTTGTTGCATACCAGCAACGTTAAAAAGCGCTGTGCTTTCTTTGTCAGCTATGAGTGATGCTTCTGGAAGATATGCGTGCTTGTTATTTTCTCGAAATTGTTGCCATTTGGTTCTCAGTTCGTGTGATGATAATTGCAGCATATCTTTTGTTTTATGATACAAATGTTTTAGTTAGTAGTTACTTGTTTGAGAGTACCTGCTGCGAGGCTATCTATAAATTCGTAGAGTTTGATCCTGCTTACACCTTTGTTGGTAAGAACATAGAGTTCTGGTCTATTACCCAATGATTCTGGAACAGCAACATCTATGACTTTGTCTGCTTCGAGGGCGAATGTGAAGCTAAAGAGATAACGCATAGCGAATTCTCTATTGTAGACGTCTTTGTCCTTGTTTGGTGCTGTATCGTATACGGTAAATGTCTGATTTGTTCTATCAAAGAGGTACATGTATTTGGTACCAACATATGCTATCACTTTCGTATTTCCTGAGTATTTCTTGCTTGCTTTGTCTCATCCAAGAAGTGGAACGATACGTGTACTCAATAAGGTGCTTGTGCCTTCTCTCCAAAATTGGTAGAGCTTGGCATCATTGCGTCATCGTGCGAGGAATGAACCATCAATAGCATAACTAGCAAACCCTGATGTGAATACAGCACCGGCTGGTACAGATTCGGATAGGATAGGATTATCTTGTCCTTCTTCAAATTGTGTTTGTGAACCTAGAGCATTGCGGTATCTGGTTACAAATATAGCTCCTGTGTTTGCTTCAGTAAATGCACTACGAAGGAGATACATATTTGCTTTGCCATATACTCCTATATCTGCTACGTCATTTGGGAAACCTTTTTCATCAGATGTGGCCAGTACTTCGATGCCACCATTGGTCACATTGAACAAATTGGCTCCTGCTGTTACACAATACAATCCATTTCTCATCAAGTTTTGTGAACAGTTGATTATATCTTCATCACTACCAAAATCTACGAGTGTTCCTCTTACGCTATCACTCAGCGCTCACAATAGGGCTCCTTTGGATCCTGCTATGGCAGCACTGTTGGTAAAGTATAGATTTTGTAATGTTCCCAATCAGTTGAGTTCCGCATTGTTGAATGTGATGACTGATGATTTATAATTGGATGCGAGATCATCGAATTGGTTGAGATTTGATATATAGACGATGTTGAAACCTTTGTTGTAATCTACTTGGATGATGTTTTTGAGTTGTTTGACGTCTTCTAGCCATCTCCCTCTCGTTTCCAATGTTGTGAGTTTTTGCATAATTTCGTGATATTTTTGGCCTTTTTCATCTGAGGTAGGATCCATAGTCTGGAATATTTGGATATCTTTTTTGATATCATCAATGGTTACATCAACGAGTACTCCCGCTTCTGTAAGCATCACGTCATTTTGTGTGACGTTGAGTAATTGGGCTAGGACGTGGTATACGATAAATAGCACAAACACTGACAATACTGCTATACTGACATAGTATTTGTTTTCTACGAGAAGATATTTGTACTTTGTGAGTTTACCAAGTGAGAAAGAGAACTGTGGCATTTGGAGTTTGTACTTAGAGGATCATTCTGCTGATGCTCTGGTCGTTGTTCATCTGATAGAATA
>CAZEYI010000159.1:0-2189 GCA_964516785.1 uncultured Candidatus Peribacteria bacterium | reverse complement strand
TGCTAGAAATAAGTATCCTCAACGATGGCTATACTCAACCGATAGTTTGATTCCAACATGACACGTGATACGAAATAGTAGACGGTTTTCATAGAAGCAGAGTGGGCAAAGAAAGTAAGACAGTAAACCAAAGGATCTGTTGATACTTACCAATTGTTAATATCCGTAAAGAACAACAAAACAAAAATGATAGGATAGCATCTACAATCAGACACAATAGAGCTAGAGGAAAACATCAAGTAGACGCTATGTCAGAAATAGTAATAGAACTGAAAAATAGAAACTGGACAAACGAAAGGATAGCGAGGGAATTGTGAATGGATCAAGATGAGATATTAAGGCTATGCCAAATAACGTGACTTCAAACATTGTTTGAAAATGAAGAATTTTCAAAATCACGAGATGCAGATCTAAGTACAGAAGACTACGAGGAACTAACAGACGAAATGACCGAAAACGATATAATGGAATACAGGACTGCTAACACATCTGATCCGTGAAGAATATTCCATACATACGATAAACGAGAATGTTACAAACACTGATTTTTTGCTACAACAGCACCAGTTTGAATGAGTAATGAGATGGCTGAGCAGGAATACTATAAAGTTCTTACCGATATACCATTATTTTCATCACTATTAGAAAGAATTACGCAAGAACGGAAACATTCTTGCGAGCATTATCTTACTAATACCGCAATGAACAGAATAGCATGGTTGTGACAATGCGCCGTCTGTTTACATTCATGAGTACCAGCTAAATTTAGTGCTTGATGGAATTTACTAAATGAAGAACAAAAAGAAAAAGCAAATAGTGTTGCCCTCGAATATCTAAATAAATGGCTTGCGGATAGGTGATATAGCGAGTTGTCTATAAACGATGCTGCTGCTATATGAAGACAAGTACAAATTTATTAGTTTTATAACAAAATATGAAATACTACCTAGACAAAGATGTTTTGACCGCTAGTCAAGAAAGGGTATCTTTTTTATTCGATAACTTCGAAAAGATATACGTTTCTTTTTCTGGCGGGAAAGATAGCTCCGTTATGACACATCTCATATTACAAGAAGCTATCAAAAGAAATAAAAAAGTATGACTTTTAATAATAGATCTAGAAGCACAATATTCGGAAACGGTCAGACACATGGAAGAAATGGTTGAGACCTACAAAGACAACATTGACTTGCACTGGTTTTGCGGACAACTTCTTTTGAGAAATGCTGTAAGTAATTACCAACCAAGGCGATGCTGCCGAGAGGAATGAAAAGAGGATGTACGAGTAAGACAGAAACCAAAATACGCCAGTGATTTATCACAGTACGACTTTTATGTTCCCAAAATGGAGTTTGAGGAGTTTATGGTACTTTTTGGCAAACGGTACTGACAAGGAAAGCTAACGGCTGGCTGTATATGAATACGTGCAGACGAAAGTTTGCACAGATACAGAGCCATCGTATGTCAAAAGAAATGATTGACATATCAAGGCAAGAAATACACAACAAACATAGCGTATAACCTATACAACTTCTACCCGATATATGACCGAAAAACAGAAGATATTCGGAAATTCCATGGCAAGTATCCACATTTTATCCACAACCATGTATATGATAAGATGTCTATGGCTTGAGTAAAAATAAGCCAACAAAGATTATGTCAGCCTTATTGAGACGACCAAAGAAAATGATTGTGGTTGTATCATATACTTGAGCCAGACACACGATATAAACTAATAGCAAGAGTTAATGGTGTCAATTCATGAGCGCTATACGTGCAAGAGCGTGGGAATGTTATGGGATACGATAAAATAACTAAACCAGATTGACACACCCGACAATCCTTTTGCAACATGTTACTTTCTACAATGCCAAAACCAACGATGGAGCATTATAGAAAGAGATTTATAAAGTTTATAGCTGGACGGAAACAAAGGGGATACACAAACATACCAGATGAATGACCCGCTGAACTGGAAAGCAAATGTCGAATGCCTAGCCGAAGAAGGATGTGCAAGGTATTATTAAAAAATGATTATTGGTGCAAATGATTATGACAAACTCAACCGCTATCAGATGCATATCAAAAATACAAACAAATAAAATGGAATAGGGAAAATAAAAAGAAGTTAGATCTCCTACCAACGAAATAGCTCTGATTATTTATTATTTTTATAAACCCCATGA
>CAZEYI010000158.1:0-2190 GCA_964516785.1 uncultured Candidatus Peribacteria bacterium | reverse complement strand
GTACGGGCAGAGCTGAAGTCTGCCATGCTACACCAATTACATCATATCCGCAGCTTAGCTTGTCGCGCAATACAAAAAAAAGCGCGTCGGTGAATATATCTAAAGATTTGTTTGCCAAAAGCAAGGTCTTTTGATACATTTTGCTGCTAGATGTCCTTCGATGATACATTTCCAGCCGCGAAAGTCAAGAAAAAATGCATGATGAGGCAAAACAAGCTACTTCTAGCGAAGTATGTAATATTGTTTGATTTTCGAATACCTTTGGATAAAGACAAGGACGTTTTATGTTTATAGTAACACAAATGAAAAAAATAGCAATCGCAGCATTGATCACAAGCACAGTCGTTCTCAGTGCCTGTAGCCAAAAAACTGACACCACTTTATCTATAGATCCAGCAAATATGACTCCATGTATACAAGCAGTGCAAGACTATCTAGACAAAGCTGACATGCAATGACAAGGCACAGCAGTAAAAGCAACAGATGCTATCGTAGTAGATTATATAGGGAGACTGGAAGATGGTACTGTATTTGATACAAGTATAAAAGACGTTGCAGTAGCGTGTGGCAAATACGCTTCTGGTAGAAATTATGATGAAGGTTTGGCATTTACAGTAGGAGCTGGCCAAATGATCGCCGGTTTTGATAAAGGCGTGGTAGATATGAAATTAGGGCAAACCAAGAGTATCACTATCCCTGCTGCAGAAGCGTATGGTGAACGATCAGAGAAAAACATATATCCTATACAAAAGAAAGACTTCCCACAATCAGAAGGACTCACCGTAGGAGCAAAGGTACAGACATCATATGGACAAGTATTGACAGTAAGTAAGATCGAGTGAGATACCATCTATCTCGATGGAAATCACGAATTAGCAGTCAAAGACCTCATATTTGATATAACTATCAAAAAAATAAATTAGTAAATAGCATAACACAAACCAATGTCAAAAAACGCCCCCAAGATAGGGGCGTTTTTTGCAAATTAGGCTGTTTTTGAGTATAATAATACCATATTTATATGTAGACATCTATGAGATCAAATAATGAGCGTAGATATGAGATTGATTCTTATGATAAAGCTGCAGATCGTGTTGCCGACAATATTTTTGAAACATTAAACACTAAAGAAGAAAATAATAATCAAAGTAACGATAAAATTTCTACGAGCAATAAATACACTGCTGTTCACATAGCAAAGACAGGTCGAAAAGCTATATCACATGGAGCCAATTGGATTCCATGAGGTCCCGGTAGTGCAAAAATAGGCGCAGAATCTATCGCGTGACGAACTTTATGATGAGAAAAGCTCTCGCCAGCACAAAGAAAATTATATGGATTATGATCTGCCTTATCATTAGCAGGATGGGGCTTGGGACGATTATGACTACATACGGGACATTTGCGATTATGATTACCATTACCAATATTATCAACATTATCTTCTGCTCTAGTTGCAGCAGCACAGGCAAGCGTAGTGTGATGAGATACCAATATAGGAAAAATATTTAAAGCAAAAATAACTGGATATGTGGATTCGATTAAAAAATATGTACATACAATAAAGGGCTGACCAAAAGATCAACAAACCCAAGAACAGATAGCGAATGTTGAAGCAAATCTACTAGAAGTGAAAAACATATTAGATAGCACAACGGACAAAGAAGCTAACGCTATAGTAAAACAGGTAATAATAGATTTACCAGAAACCAAACAAGATGAAAAATAATAAAATTAATAATAGACAAGGTGAATATTATAAAGAGAATGGTTCAGGCTGAACTGACAGCGTAGCATATATAACTGACAAGGTCATATATTCTGACGATCCAATACTTTGATTTTATAAATTTTATCGCTCCAATATAAGTCGTGGTATGCTAGAGATGTACCATCATATACATCACTATTTGAGCCAAAAAAATATTCCTATTTGTCCAGTACCTGGACAATACAATGATGAGGAAATACAATGGGAGCGAAAATGAGTAAAATTTGAGATTTTAGATTTGGACCCAAAAGATATTAACATAGCCTGAAATCGAGACGAAGACATACATAACGAAATAAAAAAATGACAGATATGATATATCACACACCCGAAGTACATAGAAGGACAATATCGATTAAAAATATTTCCACACGAAAAAAAAGAAGATCGTGAATATATTTGAGAATTTTTAACGAACT
>CAZEYI010000157.1:0-2207 GCA_964516785.1 uncultured Candidatus Peribacteria bacterium | reverse complement strand
GATGAATATTGGATATATTATTTCCTATCTGATCCATGAGTACGTGAGAAATCTCCATTGATTCTTTGTACGCATGGATGATTATACAATCTTTTGGATACAAATATAGAGGACTATAAGGACTATACGCTCTGTTTTTTTGATGCGGATTGGTGGCATAAGACTTATAATGACTATAAAGCAGAAGCATACAATCCTTTGTATTACTTAGATTTTGTAGAAAAATTGGATTATGTGTTTGATCTGTGTGTGCAGATATGATCTGAGGATTATCAGGCCAAGAAAAATGCTTTGCAGTGATTCTATGGCTTTATGCAGGTCATGTTGTGAGTATTAAGCATAGAGGTAAAAAGATTTTTTACCGGTACGCCTCGTACCGTTATGCAGCTTGATCCTATTTTGGACAATAGCGCTTTTCGTTATAGCTCAGTCCTGTATGCAAAATATTTGACTCTCTATGCATCACTTATGCCATGCTTTAGTGCTCGTGTTTTGGAAGATATAACGTATCATCATCAGCAATTTCAAAAAATATTTACTGTATCCCAGCGTGTTGAGAAAATAATGCAGTGATCATATGTGCAGTTTGTATTTCATGATAGTACACAATTTACTGCTCGACCAGAGTTTGTAGATTATGTCGATCATTTCTCCACAAGTTATATGTTTCATAGTGTGGAGTGAGTCTCTCAAAACTTAGGGCGCGTGTCTACTGTGTCACAATTGACAAATATGTTACAACATGATCATGCTCAAGGGATGCGTCGCTTCTTTGTTGTGAGTGCACAGAAAGATTTGTCGACACAAGTTTTTTCCGCTTTATTTGGACACAAGACTTTTGGTACAGATTATTATTTAGGGGTAGAAAATGTTACAGGAGGTTCTGGGAAGCATATATATAAAGTCCAATCTCAGGATGCTTTTGTTCTTGTATGATGATATGCGTTTTATCTTCAGTTGCTGGCCAAAGGGGTTATTGTTGATAAAACGATTGTTTTGTTTATAAAATGATCGAGCGAATCTCTTATTTTAGCTGATTTGTCTTGGTATGGATCTCAGTAGTAAATCTCATCTTCTTTTTGTATCCAAAATTATCATTGTTGCTATCTTTGTATTTTTGGGTTTGACTCGAAAAATAACTGAGGTTGGATATAATATTGCTGATGTTCCTCAGGATGATTTTTTGTCTCAAAGTGGTGCTGTATATACTACTGTATCGATAAGCTCAGGTGATATGCTCGTAGATGATGTAGTGCAAACTCTCTATCCAGACAATCATGATATAAGTGATGCATCTTGAGATCTAATCTATGCTGAAAAATTCCAATATATTTGTGATGAAAATTCTGATCTGTGTTCTAAGATAACATTTATATGAAATATATCTGCCAAGGATAAATACGTCTACTTTTCACTTATAGTATATGTTGTGGATGCTATATCTGCATTAGTAGATGGATCGTTTGATTCATTGTACGATGTGCTGGAGTCTATTGATATAAATACGTCTGGCTGACTCAGAAGAGGAGGTGCAGATCGACACAACATTACTATCAATACGCAAATTATTTGATCGTATGAAGAGTTTTTGGAAGTATTGACTCACGAGATATGACATGTTATGGATCTAGGTATGATACAAGGAGTTAGTCGTTCCAAGAATTTTGATTATACTGAATTTGGTGCTGTACAATTTGCTGCTGATGATCGATCGGTGGATTTCTATGCTCTGTCATGGAAGGATGAATATAAGAGACATGCGCTGTCATCTTCTTCTGACTTCTGTAGTGGGTATGGTATGAGCAATCCCTTTGAAGATTTTGCAGAATGTCTCAATTTGTACCTTAATCACAATGCACTTTTCCGCCTATGGGCTGCCGACAATACTGCTTTAGAAAAGAAGTATAATTTGTTTGCTGCATTGTTTGGGAATGCCTATCTTTTTGCTGGATCTAAAGATCTGGCTTTGCTCGATGCATACGATAGCTCTTGGAGGCCTTGGGATACAACAAGAATTAAGTACTAAAAAGTAAAAAGTCAACAAAAAATGCTGCCTACGGGTGGTATTTTTTTATTAAAATCATACAAGATATCTTGTTTATACAAGACTTTTCTTATGCGTCGTTTGTTGCTTGTGTTCTTTGTCTTGTCGTTGTGATTTACTAGCAGCACTTTTGCACAAAATCAATGTGTAACTTGTGGTTCTC
>CAZEYI010000156.1:0-2232 GCA_964516785.1 uncultured Candidatus Peribacteria bacterium | reverse complement strand
ATTTGTAGGGTTCTGATTTAATGAGTCGGTAGTGTGGCATTGTTTATATATTTTATAAATTTTTTATTTTAAGCTGGAACTCTTATTTTCCCGTATATATCGCTGTAATCATTTTGTATGATGGTTTCAATCTTAGATAGGTCTGTACCCTTCGCTATTTCTTGATTGATAATACATCTTATATAATTGGTGAATAATATGGCCGTGGTTGTTGTTCCTACTCCTCAATTCATCGCAGGGATATATAATATCTTTTCATTGCTGTTTGGTATAAGTTGTATGCTACCTATGGTTTTACTATTTTCTGTGCTTTTGGCTGTAGTAACATCTATAATTGGGCCAGTAAATCATGAAAAAAGTTCTTGAGAAAAACGATGCCCTACAGGGATAGCGCTTACGATGGCGTCTGCATTTTGTGCTTTGATGCTTAGGGCATCATCTGCTTCGTGGAGTGCGTCATGACCTATGACATTTGCTCAGGCTCTTTGAAATAGGGCTTTTGTCATCGATCAGACCATTCCTGTTTCTCCTATGATGACAATTTTTTTATCTTCGAGGTTGCCTAAGTAGTGTTTACCTATGAGAAAAACACTCAATCCTGTAGGATGAATTATGCTTCATTCTAATGTTTGTTGTAGGTTTTTTACTGTACTGTTGTTTTCTAGTGTCAATCCATCTATATCTTTGTTCCTATCTACATTGCTCAGTGCTGTTTTTAGGTCCAATCACGATATCATCGGATTGCTAATAAATATGCTTTTTAGGTTTGGCATTCTATTGCTATTTTTTATGTCTATATATACTTTTTCAGGATCTCAGGCTGATGCGTAGTTATTTACTCACAACTTTATCCCTAGTTCGGCTGCTACTTTTTCTTGATTATCAACATAGTGTACATTACCTACATCGGTGTTGTTTTGTACTACAAGCATTGAATATTTATCTGCATCGACTCGTTTATTGTTGATTGCAACAATAAGGTCTTTTTTGACGTTGCTATAGAGTTTGTTGGCTAACTCGTGTATCTCAGCTATTCATCATTTCTCTACCACACTCATAATTTATCAAAATTCCTATCTAAAGTATTTGACAGATAGGATATTTATTGTAGATATGATTACAATACGAAAATATGGTTATTTTGTGTGTTCGAGTTCTATAGAAACTTGTTCTACTGTGCCTGGGATTGGTGGATTGTGTTTGGTGAGTTTGACGCGACAATAGGTCATTTGTGGGAATCTTGCTATGATCTTGTCCAATATGCGCTTGGTGATATGTTCGATGAGATTTGATGGTACTTTCATCTCTTGTTCTGTAATTGCGTGAATCTCGACGTAATCTATCGTATCTGTGAGGTCGTCTGTAGCCATAGATTTGCTTACATCTGCGTGAAAATAGACATCAACGGTGTATTTTTTACCGCAGGTTTTTTCATCAGGATTGCAACCATGAAAGGCATGAAATTGCATGCCGGTGATAGAGAGAGTTGTTTGCATGTGTTATTGGTCTCTTAAAATTAATAAATTTTCTGATTTATATTTGTCTTGGAGGTCAAACAATACAGAAGGTTTTTTATCGCCATTTATTACTTGTAAAGCTACATATAGTTCTTTTTCTTTTCCTGATTCTCGTAACTCTTTGGGAGTTTTAACACCAAATCAATGTATTAAAGGTACTTCTCTATTTAACCAATCTCGGATCTCTGTCATATCTGCTTGTGTATTTTCATATGCTCTTTTTGATCCTAAAGCATGTTTGGCCAAATTTATGAGTTCTTGGTCTTGTAGAATAGGATCTTCATGGTCGATGCGTGTTTTCATATCTTTGATCCACATAAAACTCATTTGCTAAAGTAGCCTATTTTTATTACTTCCAGAAAGCGCATAATATCTAATTCTTTATATATGTCCAATACATTTATCGCATAATATAAAGTCTATGTTTTTCTAATAACTTTTCTATCTCTTGTTGGATTACTAGTGCATGCTCATAAATAGCGTAATCTGAATCATACATTAGGAGTGTGGAAGAATATTCTTGTCTAAGATACTTGAAATCATCATAGAAATCTCATCCGAATCTATTGTCTCTTTCTGCCATAAAATTCCATATTTGTTCTAACAGAACTGTATTATATTTTTTCTTGATTGGATGATCTCTGTTGAAGAAGTATATCATAACGACTCACTCTATGATGTCTATCATATCATTGTCTCCAATGTTTCGTTCTGT
>CAZEYI010000155.1:0-2298 GCA_964516785.1 uncultured Candidatus Peribacteria bacterium | reverse complement strand
CATCAGCGAAATATGCTGATCCAATACTCTTATCTCCTTCTGCACATCATCCATTTGCATCTACTGTATCTATGATCTGCTTGAGTTGTGATGCAAGTGATAGATTGCCTCATTTTATATATTCTATATACGCAGCGTTGTATTTTTGATAATCAGATTCACAGCCACTAATTTTTTGTTCACGATTGAGCACTAATGATTCTGATGTGGGATTGTCCAAATCATATCCACATGCTTGGTAGACAACATCCTTGATGTTTGCTATTTTTTGAGCAGCAAGTTGTGGATTTTGTGTAGCATACATATCTGTGTAATATGCAGTTCTGAGCTGTATAATCTCAGTGATAGTAGCATTGTTTACTGTACATCAAATTGTAGTAGATGAACCAGTATCTACATCACCTGTTTCTTCGGATCCGCCATCATAACCATACCCATATCCATATCAGTAATCAGTATTTGACGTTGTTTCTTTAGGAGCATTCCCTCCTAGTACAACGCTGACTACAAAAACCCAGGATGCTACAAATACTCCGATCAACAATCGGTTGTTGTGTAGTATCTGACGGGAAAGCTGATGAATTTTGGATGCGGTCATGGTGATGTATGTAATACATAAAATATTATTTTTTTGTTTCTTCTGCTTGTTGTACTATATCCAAAAGATCTATTCTCATAAGCATAATTGCCACAAATGATCTCAATTCTTCCATCGTTGGATTGTCTATGTATTTAATGATACCTGCCTTTCTCAATGCCATCAAGTGATCCAAGAACCAATAGGTTTCGTTTTCTGTATTGTATGTATCTCCATATATCTGTCTGGATAATGATGTACCTAATTGAGCTCTTGTAACTGTATCGTATGGGTTGAATATCGTATCTGGCTTACCATTAGAACGCAATCACATGATACCAAGCTTACATACTAGTTCTGCATAAAATTTATTTTGTTGATCTTCGCCTTGCATATCATCAAAGACACATATTCTGCTGTCATCTGGTTTTTTGCCCAAGACATTGACAGCATAGTTTGCCAATATTTTTGCTAGTTCGATTCTGAGTATCTTATCACACGGTCTAAATCATTGGAGAGTCTTCATGGTCGTTAATCATTTTTCATAGGCATAGGCATATGCTGGAGCTATATCATCAGCACATGTATATATATCGGCATCTATATTTTGTGCTAGTGCTGCAAAATGCTCTATTTCATCTGTCAATTCTTCCTCTGATGTCGGCTGTTGGTATTTACGAGGGCTGTAGTATTTGCCTGTCAATGTTTCTTCTTCATCGTCGCCATCTTCTTCGTCATCAGGATCTTCAGTTGTACAATCATTGACATCAATACTGAGTGTCACAGTATCCCACGTATCATCTTGATCATCAAACGCTTCTACTATCAATGTCTTGGTGCCTATAGTGGTAGGCGTTACATCAAAGGATATAAAGCCATTTGCTCATCCAGAGATAGCTGTACTATTTCGTTGATATAGGGACGAATTTTGTGTGTCAGCGCTCGGTGCAAAATGCTCCATAACGAGACTATTTATCTTGTTGAGCTGCAATCTCAGCGTCTGGTCTTCCGTATCGTTGTTGGTATATGTCACAAGGACATGATTGGATTGATCCAAACACATCTCTGTATCATCTGCTATCATGGTGAGTTGTATAGCGCGATTGTCGCTATACACGGTAAAGCTTGTAGAGGCTGTATTGTTATTCTCATCGACATCTACCATAGGAGATGAGACGCTGATATAGTTATCTAATTGTTCTTCATCTATTACCGTAGATAATATATCTGCAGTAATGCTAAAGTCTACATAATCACCCATAGGCAACTCATCTATAGTCCACTGTATGATGTTAGCCTCCTGTATAATAGGATCTCCTGATGTATCTATCGCAATCAATGATGGATCCAATTGATATTGTACTATTGCTCCATATGCTGTCGTAGGGCCATTATTTTGTATTCTAAAGTGGAGCGTCACTGTATCGCCAGCATCCGTACCTTCTGGAGAATCTATACTTTTAGAGGCAATAGCTCGATCAACTTGTGCATCAACATCATTAAGCACAATAAACGAAGATCTATAGGTATTGTTATCCATAAATGGATCTCATCCATCTACACCAATCGTTGCAATATTTTTGAAGAGTCCGTATTCTCCATCCTGTGCTTGAACATCTATAATAATAGCATCCTCTGAACTTGTTGAATTGAAATAATATATAGTATTACTACCACTTGCTTCTGTAGAAACTATAGGGCTGTTTGCGCTTACCACATCT
>CAZEYI010000154.1:0-2414 GCA_964516785.1 uncultured Candidatus Peribacteria bacterium | reverse complement strand
TGACCAAGAATGAGAAGTAGACATATGAATACACACTATTCTTGTAGATGGAGAAGTTCTTCCGAAGCATACTGTTTCAAATATCCCTGTCCTTATACCTGTAGTTAGTAAGCAAGTGTCATATGGTCGTGATGGTACTATCGGCATAGTTACTGAAAACTTACAAGAACTTCCATGACTTTCTATGTGACTCCAACTCAATGGGAATAATATAAATGCTACCAATGCCTTCTTATATTGTATGAAACTCGTTGCTCTATTTCATCCAGAAGTAGCTGAGAAACTCACCACATATCGTGAAAAATTAGCTGCAGAGGTCAAAACTAAGGATCAAAAATTAGTAAACGAACAAATTAAAGACTGACACCTAGATACAGTACTAGATGTCGCATTGCCAGCCAGATACAATCGTGTTCATGGAGGTAAAGTAAGAGAAACATATCAAAATCCTGACAATGCAAACGAACTTATCATGATAGCTACGGATCGTATATCGACACATGATGTCGTACACAAAAATAGAATTCCAGGTAAGGGCAAAATATTGACGCAAGTATCCAACTACTGGTTCAACTATTTTAAGACACAAGAAGCTACTAAGGATATCCCAACACAACTTGTAGAAGATGCAGTATTCCCAGCAGACTTCCCAGAAGAGTACAAAAATAAAGCAGTGATTGTGAAAAAACTCAATCCACTCCCTATAGAGGCTATCATGAGATGACGTCTCTATGGTTCTGCACTTGATGATGGGAAAGGAAATAAATATGATCCAATGTCAGGTAAACTAGCAACAGGAGAATTTGTGGGAGAATGATTAAAAAAGTGAAGTGAATTTAACGAACCGAAGTTTACTCCTTCTACCAAAGGGAAAGTTGACGTAAATATCAACTTTGATGATATGATAAAGATCCTCGAAAAACGATTGGAGACAGAACATCCTCAGTGGATAGGTCGTGCAAAAGAATATGCCGAACAAGTCAGAGACTATTCTACTAAGATGTTTGTTACAGCTAGAGATCACGCATCAGAAAAGTGAATCATACTTGCTGATACGAAGTTTGAATTTGCGATTGATGACAAATGAGTTCTCCACATTATCGATGAAGTCCTTACTCCAGATTCTTCACGTTACTGGGAAGCAGAAGGTTATATAATAGGAGAAGAACCTATATCTTTTGATAAACAAGATACCAGAACCTATGTGATGGATACATGGACCAAAATGGGCAAGAAAAAAGAGAAACCTTCTCTTCCTATACCTCAAGATGTGATAGAGAAGACACAAAAAAGGTATGAAACTATTGAAGAGAAATTTAGCTAAGAAAATATACTTGCATTTGTATATCGTAAATCGTATAAGCCAATTATGAAACATTCTATCGCCACATCTTTTTTCTTCTTTAATCTCTGCTTGGTAAGAGAAGGATTTGATATGTGCTAAAAATACTCCACATAATCAGAAACCTCCACTCTTACCGAGTGGAGGTTTTTTGTTTGATTTATTTGTACTCTACTATCTCAATGTATAGCCCAATACTCGCATCACTTATATTCTTCTACTTCTTTAAATACCTTTACAGCATCGGGGATTTTTTTGGATAACACATAGATATATTCCAAATCTGTCCCCTACTGAGGGGACTTTTTTATACTTTCAATACACACAATGATAGAACAAAATATAAGCACTGCTAAAAAAATTCTGACCAAATTATCACAAGCAAACTCTCGACAAGAAGCCAAAGAAGAATGAACGGAACGGCTCTATAAAGATACACTGCTACTCGCCTTGTGCGGCATACCCGGTCCAGATATAGAAAAATTGTATGATAGAATGGAGACTCCGAGAAAAGAAATATTACAAACTCTCCTTACCGAGAATCCTCGGCTTACTGAACATACTATAGGTACTCTATAATATTATTGTATCTTGATATTTTGTGTAGCTTCGGCAGTAGGTTTGCTATCATATTCTACTTTGACTGTGATAGGATAGTTACCTGTCTCATCATAGGAAGTAGAAGCACTAATACACTGTCTGCCTGCACATTCCAATGTCTTGCCGTTACCAAAATTTCGGTATATCTTCTTGGGTAATCATTCTGCTTTGAGGATGAGATCGACCTTGTCTCCTACTCTAGCCACTTGGCTTGGATGGGAATCGAAATCGATGCCAATGTTTGGGACAGGTCTCATCACTGATATCAACTCGCCACTAAATGTGAGACTATGTCCTTTCTTGGTCTGGATAGTAACGACTGGTGTATAGGTTCCGTTTTCTTTGGTACTGTCATATTTATAGGTGTGGCTCACGATAGCTTGTGATAGATTTTTCTTAATCTCCCCATCACCAAAATCCCATGTGAAGTAGATGATCTGATCGTTGGTATCTCTGAGAACCGTACTTGAAG
>CAZEYI010000153.1:0-2421 GCA_964516785.1 uncultured Candidatus Peribacteria bacterium | reverse complement strand
GTTTTGCCTGAGTTGTGCGAGACAATCCCGTCGGAAATATACGTCCCGGATGAGGTGGTGATCCCGATAATGTCTGCCTGGCCGTCCTCGGCGGTTACTGACGCAACGCGATCCCACCACTGCCGATTGGTCGGTTCCTCTAGGTCGCCAACGATAGCGTTCAGCTTCTCTGCCTTGCGTTTCTCCGAGAACCCAACCTGCATCGCAAATGACCGAACGGCCTTGCCACCAATGTGAATCCGAAACGACTTGCTTGGCCTGTTCCATTGCGGTTGTGGTTCGTAAACGCTGATGCTTGCCTTAACTCCAAGATAGAGAAGCCACTTGTGGACTCTCCTGCCAAGATCAAGGTCCACCCCAACGATAATCACTTTCCGATCGGTGGTGACACAGCCCTCGGCATCAGCAATGCCTCGGACGTATCCAACGATCTGTGATCTTGTCCAGGATGGAGCCCACGCCTGGTACTCTCGCTTGTAGCCGAGGTCGCACCACTCCAGGGATACGCCATTCTCGCTGCGCATGTATCTTCTGGAGTGAATGCCGCGAGACGACAGGTGCGACTGCATCCAGTCAATCAGAGACTCATCACGGTGTCCAGCCAGCTTCATGACGCCATATTTATAGCAGTCGCAGCTGCCATCGCCATCCATAATCCCGTGGATGTATGCCTGCTCGTCGAACTCTGGAGACTGAGTTAGTTCTCCGTGAGCCATCCGCACGAACCAGCCTGACTGCAGCTCAGACAGCCTGACCCACTGCCTGGACTTGCAGTCCGGATCGACCCCGTTGTGCCACCCAGGAGCCTTTGGCGGGCATGCCAGGACAGGATGATCATGAGTTCCTCTGGTGACATACCCCCGCTTTGTCTGCAGACGATATGCCTTCTCTTGGAATCGGCGAACCGATTCCACGCGAACCGGGATGATATCCTGCCGCTTGCCAGACTCATTGACCCCAAGTATCACGTCTCCGGCTTGCAGATCACCAAGCGTAGTGATTCGCCCGCACGACATCCACACCTCCGTGTCGGCCGGCTGACAGCGATTTCCGCCACGGAGCAACACTTCTCGCGCCGTCGAGCGAAAGAATGGGGTCTGTGCCTCATAGGGCCGGAACAGCCGCAACGCCTCACCACGGCGTCGCGTCAATTCCTCAAGCGCCTTGAGGTTCTTCCGCTTCCATGGGTTGGACGTCACGACTGTACTCCGCTATAAGCGCCGGGTCGATCTTGGAGATCAGCTTGATGACTGCCCGGCGGAAGTCACGGCTATTCTGAATCATCTCCATGGCGACCATTGCCGCCGTGCGCTGCAAATCCTCCTCGGACATGCGGCCATTGTCTTCGTCCTGGATGGCATCATCCATGGACGACGTGGTCTTAAAGATGAGCTTGTAGTAGTCGGCGAGAACCTTTTGATTCGGCTTCCACCGCTCCCGCTCCTCCTTCGTCATGCCCTGGCCGCGACAGCGTTTGAAGTCCTCGGCCAGCATGCGAGCCAGCTCATCCGGACCGCCAATGATCTCGTTGAATCGATCAAGGATCTTGGGTATCCGCCGAGATACGGCCTGCTCGTCCTTGGTGTGGGCTCCCTTGGTGGCGATCTTGACGATTGAGCGAGTCGCCTGGTGCATGAGCGCCATCACCTGAGTGCTCTCCCGGGATTGCTGATTGCGATTCCAGCAATCCTGACACTCCCAGGACTCCAAGCCCCTGGAGGAGGGAGTCTGCACTCGCTGCTCCATCGGGAGCAGGCGGTGGCAACCCATGCATTCAAACTCGGTCGTGCCGTATCCCATACGTTCACCAACAAAAAACGCGAACGGGGCGACCGTTCGCGTTGTGCGATCACAGCGGGCGCGATTGCCCCAGCAAGACTAGCAACCCTTCTTGCCACCGCCTTTGGATTTGGCGTTCTGGCTTTTCAGGCCAGGGGACTGCTTCACCACGTTCTGCACGGACTTGCCGCCGAAGTTAGGCTTGTCCTTTTTCGAGTTCCCGCCGAGATTCTGCTTGGCCACGGATCACCTCCCATCTGAATAAAAACACTCAAACACCACCCAGGGAACGTCACCCCTGGGATTAGAAGCGGAAGTTGACCAACGCGCGGAACTTGGTTCCGTCGGTGTTGGCGGACGGCGTTTCGATCGCTCGACCAACCACGGAGATCGGTTCGGTCGCAGCCGTCGCGGCGCCGCTGTACTTGTCAACCTTGCCGTCAGCGCCTGCCACCAGCAAGTCACCAGCGACGATCGTGTCGTCACCATCGTGAATGACCTTGGCCGGACCACTGCGGATGATCCAGAAGTGGCTGCCGTTGGGCACGCCAGCCGCCGGCAGATGCGGATCGACGATTCCGGCCCAGTCAACGTCGGCACCGCCGGCGCCGCTGACCTCGATCCCGACCTCACCCGTCGTGG
>CAZEYI010000152.1:0-2450 GCA_964516785.1 uncultured Candidatus Peribacteria bacterium | reverse complement strand
CAGATATGCAATGACAAATGATTTTTCATCTTGTGATTCTGTAACAATTTAAGTATACTTTTTTGCGCATGGCAACCCTTGTTTTAGTCCGTCACGGACTATCTGAGTACAACAAAATAGGCATATGGGCTGGATGGGAAGACCCGGCACTCGCACCAGAAGGATATGAACAAGCCCAAAGAACAGGAAAAGAACTTTCAGATATACATTTTGACCACGCCTATACATCAGACCAAATTCGCTCAGAACAGACTCTCAGCGAAATAAAAAAGCAGATAAATCAAGAAAGCATACCCACCACTATTCACCGAGCTTTTCGAGAAAGAAACTACGGAGACTATAACCATAAAAATAAGTGGGATGTTAAAAAAGAGGTCGGTGAGGAAGAATTTCAAAAAATAAGGCGCTCTTGGGACTATCCTCCTCCAAACGGTGAAAGCCTTAAAATGGTTCATGATCGAGTAGTTCCATATTACGAAGAGGAAGTACTTCCTAAATTGAAGTCAGGCTTAAATATTCTTGTGGCCTCAAGCGGAAACGCATTAAGAGCACTTGTGAAACATCTTGAAAATATCCCTGATGAAAAAGTCGCAGATTTGGAAATTGGAACTGGTGAAGCATATGTCTATACAGTAAATACTGAGGGCACCATAACAAACAAAGAAATTCGCGGCGAAAATGAGAACAGAGGAAAAGTCTAAAAAATAATATACATGAAATTAATAGTCGGCCTTGGCAATCCAGGAGAACAATACGATAATACACGGCACAATATCGGATTTCATACACTTGATGAACTTCTCAAGCAGTACGAATCTGTTGAAAAATCAAAATGGGAAGAAGACCGTCTCGCCCACTCTCTTTTCAAAAAAGTAAAAGGCAAACATGAGGAATTTGTTATAGCCAAACCTCAAACTTTCATGAATAACTCAGGCATGGGCGTCTCATCTCTTCTTGGAAAGTTAAAAATTGAGCCAAAGGACTTAATAGTAATATACGACGAATTAGATCTTCCTCTTGGAAAAATTCGAATACGATTCGGCGGAGCATCAGGAGGACATCGGGGAGTTCAGTCAATAATTGAAACAATTAAAACTGATGAATTTTTGAGAATAAGAATGGGAATTGGAATAGACCATCATAACGAAAAAGAACACAGAGATAAAAGCCAGGTTGCAGATTTTGTTCTGTCACGTTTTAGTGCACAGGAAAAAAGCAAAGTAAGACATATGGTAAAAGAGGTTCACAAATCTTTGGAGCTTGTTTTTCAGCATGGAATTGATCTCTATTTCAGCAAATTCCATAAAACAGAACCCAACTCATAGCGCGTTTTATTTTCTAAAATCTACGGCCTTACCTCTTTCCACCGTGTGTAGGTTGTTTTGTAGAAATCAGTCAGTTGAAGGAGGAAGTCTGGACGTGTTGCAACATTAAGTGATGCATAATCTGCATCTCCCTGACAGAGAGACCGCTGGTTATCAACAATTCCTGCTGTTGGATCTTCAGCAAAAGGCTTTCTGGCATTTGCAACAAGAGAACCAGCGATATTTAACTTGAGATCTGGTGTTACACCGTCTACACAAAGATTTCCAGGAATAAGAATATCTTCTTCAGAAGTAAATATCCCATCTAAGTGTGATGTTGTGGAGTCATAATCTGCCACGTCATCGCCAACTGATTCATCAATTGTAAGAGTACCCTTTACTGCAACGATAAGAAGTCCTCCTGATGGGACATTCATATTGGAACTGATTGTAAGATTTCCTGGAACAAGAAGTACTACTCTGCCTGGTGCACCCGATACGGTAGGATGTGTATACCCTGTTAGGTTAAAGTTGCCGTTACTATCCCCTGTTATTTCATATATTCCTGTTGAGGAAGGAGCGATACTTCCTGAAGCCCCATTATTAATAGTGTTAAGCGTTATATTCCGCTGTTTGATGCGTGACTTGTAGAATGTGTATGCTGCTGCTCCATTTACGCTCTTCATATTCTTGTTGTAATTGTATTCTTGATCAATAACCCATTCTTTGTCCCCATTTGGTGATGCGTTCCCAAGTCCTATGTCTGAATTCCCGCTTGAAGAGAACAAGAGTGATGGGCTTGAAACATTTTTTGAAGCACTCTTTAGGGGAGGAACAGGATTGTCTATTGTATTAAATCGTACATCCCCGGCATCTGTCTGATACCAGGGAGCAAGATTTGTAATACAAAATGTTACTGTGGGGTTGGTACTGGCAAGTGAGAATGAGAACTGAGTTGGAGACACTGCAGACCCGCTTCCACCCGTAATTGATGCGCTCACTCCTCTATACCCAATAGGTGGCGCTATCGCAAGTTCATAATTCTGTCCGCTAATTTGACAGTAGAATGTTTCAGAGCCTGTCATAGTCCTGGTTCTTGTCTCCTGAGCAAGTGGCCCAGTTCTTGTGAGTGAAACCTGAACATTG
>CAZEYI010000151.1:0-2451 GCA_964516785.1 uncultured Candidatus Peribacteria bacterium | reverse complement strand
AATGAGCAGGCAAGTTATATCGGCGTAGATGTAGGTGGACCATATAAGCCAGAGTATTATAGATACTAGAAAATATTGTATGATAAGAAAAAAGCCCCCTCGGGGGCTTTTTTATATTATTCTTTCAAAACACTCTCCATCCACATCCCATAATTTTCTGAGATATGGCTCATCGGCGTTGCGATAATTTCAGGTGTTTCGTAGGTGTGTGCCATACGAATTTGTACTGCGACGTCATCGTAGAGGTTTTCTCTGGTCTTTATCTGGAGTCTGTATTCTTCAACATCGAGAATCTTTCCTTTCCAGGTATATACACTATTGACCATCTCGATCTGCACACATGCAGCAAGTTTTTTGTCTACCAAGATATTTGCTATTTGATAGGCTGCTTCTTTGGTATCGATGGTCGTAGAGACGATGATGTACATAGGGGAGCGATGAAAATATAAATATATGTTATTGTTGGGTGGTAGTTATAGAGCGATGGTAATCTAATATATCTTGTGTCTTAGACTTAGCAAATGCAGCCAGTGTATGAGGATTTTTGAGACATCAAGAGAACTCGTGTCAGTAAGTTCATTTATCTACTTCCAAGAGAAGTTGAGCCAAATCATTGGAACAACGACAGGCATTGATCTGATAATTATTTTTCTCTAAATTCTGTGCTGCGGTGGTATACAAATCCAATATTTCTGCATATTTTGTATCAAAATCCATCTTCCTGTCTCCAAATCAAAACTATTGTCGATGTGATATATTGCATCTCTCTATACAATACTTATAGTGACAGGGATTTATTTTACAAGAACTGTTTGCATGGCACAGAAATTTTTCATCACCACGCCGATCTATTATTCCAATGATATCCCCCATATTGGGCATGCATATAGTAGTTTCATCGCTGATACCTACGCGAGATTCAAAAGAATTTTGTGATATGAAGTAAAGTTCAGTACCGGAGTGGATGAGAACTCTCAGAAGATCGTCCAAAAAGCAGAGGAGGCAGGTATCCCACTCGTCGAATATCTAGACTCTTTTGCAAGTAAACACAAAGCAGTGCGAGATGCACTCGATATTTCCTATACGGACTTTATCCGCACGACCCAGCCAGATCATAAGGCGTTTGTCCAATCTATCTTACAACAAGTCTATGATAAGGGAGAAGATATCTATCAAGGCGAATATGTCGGGCTCTATTGTGTGGGCTGTGAAGCATTCAAAAAACCAACCGACTTAGTAGAAGCTACAGGCCAATACGAAGGTATCCCTGCAGGCGAAAAAGTATGTCCTGATCATCCCAACAGACATCTGGATCAGATCAAAGAGAAAAACCGATTTTTCAAACTCTCCAAATACCAAAACTTCTTAACGGATTTCTACAAATCTCATCCAGACTTTGTCATCCCACAGCATAGATTTAACGAAGTGATTTCCTTGGTCACATCTGGAGTGGAGGATTTCTCTATATCCAGAGAAGGCAAGACATTTGGTATTGCGCTACCATTTGACACCAACAGCGTAGCCTATGTCCGATATGATGCATTATTAAACTACGTCACCGTCTGCCAACGCGATGGTTTCTGGGCTACAGACACAGAAAAAGTACACGTACTAGGAAAAGATATTTCTCGTTTCCACGCGGTCTATCGACCAGCTATGCTCGAGAGCGCAGGCTTGCCACTTCCAAACAAAGAGATCGTTACAGGCTTCTTCACTGTCGATGGGCAGAAGATGAGTAAATCCATCGGTAATGTCGTCAACCCAGTCGAAGTCATTGAAAAATACGGCAGAGACGCACTCGTATTCTATCTTCTCTATGATATCCCTATCGGTGCAGATGGCGATTATTCCAATGAGAGATTCGTTAATACCTACAATGGCGTATTACTTGGCGGACGAGGGAATCTCGTGAGTAGAGTGACCAACATTGCTGCCAAAAACGGCATCACCTCTGTCGCTCTGAGCGAAGCGAAGAGTATCGATCGATTCAACGGTTTTGAAAATATCCAATCCGATTACTTGGACAAAGCCCAGCTCAAAACATATCTCGATAATCGATATCAAGTCGTCCAAAAAGCCAACGAATACATGCAATCCAACGCTCCTCGAACTAAATTGAAAGATGAGGCGACGAAAGAAGCGTGAATACAAGACCTCAAATTCTTACTCTATGTGATCAAGAATCTTGCCTTACTCTCGGCTCCTATCCTCACACAGTGATTTGCCAGAGTACAGGAAATATTGTGAAATCCAGAGTTGTCGGCTATTGCAACTACGACATCACTTAATCCACAACAATTCAAGAAAGCGCTGGACACGACTGAGTTCTCTGTCAATCTTACCCCAGGTATCTTGTATAATAGAGTAGAATAACAACAAACAATCTCTCACAAATCCCTTGAAAGAGGGATTTTTTTGCATACTATTGACATTTCACTAATCACAAACAAA
>CAZEYI010000150.1:0-2486 GCA_964516785.1 uncultured Candidatus Peribacteria bacterium | reverse complement strand
GATAATATCTTGCGCTCATTGGATGGCTTCTGTTCTCGTTTTTACAGATGTTTTGGCATCGCCGGTATCGTTGATAAAATTATCTGCCTGTTTGTCAAAATCTTCTTTGGAAAGCGAACATTGACGTAGTATATCTGCAAGAGGAGCCAGCCCTTTGGCTTTGGCAATGCTTGCTTTGGACATCTTTTTCTCTTTGTATGGTCTATAGAGATCTTCTACTCTCTGGAGAGTCTCTGCTTCCATAATTTGTGCGCGCAATTCATTTGTGAGTAGCCCTTTTTCATCAATAAGACGTATAACATCTAACTTACGTTGTTCAAGATTTCTTGTATATGTATAGATATCATGAAAATCACGTAATTGCTCGTCGCTGGCTCATTCGGTGAGTTCTTTACGATATCTGGCTATAAATGGGACGGTATTTCCTTCGTCCAATAACTGGATAATGGTCTCTACAATAGGCTTTTTGATCCCTGGTTTGTGGGATATTATTTGTACTAAATTTGTGTTTGTACTTGCTGTTGCGGTCATAGGATAGGCAAAAGTAAATTACTATCCTGTATACATATCTATTTGTCTCCTAAAATAAACTAAAAATAGTTGTAATTTTGACGGGTAACTATACCTTGGCTTTGAGATTTTTTTACTCTCTATGATAGGAATGCATATTGCATTTGCGTGATTTGGTGCTGTGGGTTATGTTTTGATACAGGTATTGGAAGAATTGGCAAAAAAAACAGGGAACCCGCATACATATACTATTCTTGTAAGACGTGATACTGTCAGTGATGAACTTCATGTTCTTAAAATTACTGCAAATGTGGTAGTAGTAGGAGATATGCCAAAATTTTTTGCCGAAGGAACTGCGTTGGCTGAAGATGTAGATCGAATGATAAACTGTGCGACTCCTATGTTTAATAAGAGCATCATGCAATGGTGTCTCCATAATCACAGTAATTATATGGATTTTGCATCTATTCTCTGACCTGAAGATGTGCGTGCTGGTCGTGTGCAACAAGATGCGTTGCATGAAGCATTTGTAGAGGCTGGATTGCTTGCCGTTGTGAATGCTGGTATATCGCCTGGATTGACTGATGTGTTGACCTGATATTTGATCAAAAAACATACCATCACTCCTGTGTCCTATAACTTATATCTGGATGAGAATTTTAATAGTATGGTGCCTTTGTTTTCATGGTCTCCGAGTGTTGCTTTGGATGAGGTATTGACGCCGGCATTTGTGTTGGATGATGGTGTCGTGCGTTTTGATAAGCCATTTACTCTTATCGGGTACTGTGTAGGTAATAAATGCTTTAATTATTATGAAGTTACGCAGGAAGAATTGGTAAATATGTACCATCACTATAAAGACTCTTTGCGTTCATTGAAAATTGCTGTAGGATGAACAGAAATAGAGCACATCAAGCTTCTATATACGATGGGATTGCTTTCGGATGAGCAGCGTATAGGAGAACTCACGCTTCTTGATATTGTGAAATCTAAGATGCCAAAAGCAGCTACGAAGGAAGAAATGATAGATGCTATGGAAAAATGACTTATTGATGATGCATGATTTTCGTTTCATATCGAATTGGGTGGGCACGACAAAATGCATGTAGTGCGTGCTGTGTTTGATTTTGATGCGTTTAAGGATCTGAAAAATACTTCATACTATGGTGCTACGAGCATATCATATCCTACTGGTATTGCAGCTGGATATATATGGTGACTTGCTCAAACATTTACGCAAAAATGAGTTGTGTCTTGTCTAGATATAGGCTTAGGAGTTTCTGAAACAGACGTTGTTGCCTTGATAGCTGCTATGAAGAAAAAATGAATTAGAGTAAATATAGAATAATTTTATTTTCGTTGTTTGCTTGTCATGTATATCTTATTATTGTCTACTTTGGTTGCTGTTTTGTTCTCTCTGGGTGATAGTTTTGCGACAAAATATTTTGATCTGGGGTGACATGGATGGCGATATATCTTGCTTGGTGTTGCTTTCAATGGTTTTGGGGTATATGTATTTGGATATGTAGCCAATCATAGTGGGATGGGCGTATCGTCCAGTACAATACTAGCTCTCAACATTATAGGTAATACCTTGTTGGGGATATATTTGTTTAAAGATGTATTGGGAATTTGGCAATATCTAGGGATAGCTTTTTGTGTGATAGGTATTGTGTTGGTTAATATAAAATAATTGTTGTATTTTCTTGTATATGTGGGGTATAATCCTACAATTGCAGATCTGGTTTATTTAGATCCTTGGTATCGTCTATGAAGTTTATATTCCACTATCTCAAACCATATAAAAAATTATTGGCTTTGGCATTGATCTGTGCGACTATCAATCAGGTTTTCTCTTTGCTCGATCCTCAGATATTTAGAATTATCATCGATACCTATATTTCCCATTTTTCTGATTTTGGTAGAAATGAGTTTATCTATGGTGTTGGGATATTGTTTTTGTCGAGCATGTGAGT
>CAZEYI010000149.1:0-2489 GCA_964516785.1 uncultured Candidatus Peribacteria bacterium | reverse complement strand
CAAAGTGGGTTTGGCGATCGTATCTATCGTAACGATGAGCATGGCTTCCAGCACCTTTGCCTGGAGCAATGACATGACCATCGCTGCAAATGTTGCAAATTTCGTCAGTAGTCCGAGTGCTACACCAACCGCATCACTCTCACTCAAAGAAAAGATCCAGAGATTTTGGAATATTTTGCTCTGAGGTGGAGAGATAAATGAGCATCCGCTCAAAGAAGAATCGGAGGCTAGACAAGCAAATATCCTATATAGCAAGAGACAGAAACAATTTTTCAACGATATCTCTAGCAGCAAATACGTCAATGACATCAACACGCTTGCAGCTACACATATCGTCAAAGGATATGACAACAAGTTCTATCCACAAAATCATGTGCGTCTTGGTGATTTTATCCAAGTATTGGCTAGAGCATATATCCAGACGACAGCCGGCAATCCCAATCTCGTCGATGCTAAGACATTGCGAGATACAGCCATGGCAAACAAACGATTGCTTGGTCTAGAAACAGCACAAAAAGATAAAGTTTTGTCAGCGGATGATACACAGATCATCCTGAAAAACTTCATCGCACAACACGGCGATATAGTGGCATCAGAATTAGTGTTTCCAGCAGATGGCACTATTCTTACCAAAGAGCAAATGGCTCATATGATCGTAACATTGCTCGATATTAGCGTCGAAGACCAAACACAAGGAGATTATTTTACAGACATACAAGATAATCCAGCACAGGCAGCTATCAATACATTGGCTTCATACGACATCGTAGAAAACGATAGCAAATTCTATCCACAAAACCATGTACGTCGCCATGACTTCGTGATGATGGTGACCAAGGCTTTGGCGACAGCAGAAGGTAAAGATATATTGTTCGGTACCTCAGATATAGCGGACATTCCAGCTGTAGATGCCATCCAGTCTATCTATGCTCGAGCACAACAAAACGGTGTTTTGGATTATATCCTCATATCAACCAAAGGTGAAAATAGCATTGATCCAGACGCATTCATCACCAAAGACGAGATATACCAGACACTCAAAAATGTAGCCAACGTCAAACTTATTATAGATACAGCCAGCAAAGACGAGAAGATGACCAGAGGTGAATTAGCAACATTGCTTGTAGAGGTATTTGACCTCGATCCTCAAACCGATAGCTCAGATACCACAGATAAGAAAACACTCACACAAACAGTGCGAGTTCCTTTGACCAAGTTGCTCGTATCTAAGCTATAGCTTCATACAAATTTCTTCATAGATAGGTGGGTGTGGGTACCCGCCTATTTTTTGTATATGTTTTTTTGACAAAAAGCAGCTTGGGGAGTATACTTGAGATAGAAATTTATCCTGTTTGTTATTCCCATGTTGCACAAGACTATAAGTAAGCACGTTTCCCGTTTTCATGCACACATCCAAGAACACGGTCACAAACGAGCACTTGTTATGATTATGTCATCGATGGTGATGATGTTTTATCCATACTTCTCAACGAGAGCCGACTTGCTTCCATCGGGTGGTGATATCACAGTACAGTATAGCCCTGACGATTTGGTAGATGTAAATACCGATGTCGTTGCTACGGTGGTATACAACAGCGCTAGCGGCGTGACATTTGCCGAATCAGATACATACACTTTCACAGAAAATGGCCAATATACTTTTGAATACTACGAAGATGGAGTGACAGGAACTATCACAGCCCAAGTAGACTGGATAGATAAGGAAGCTCCTACAGCAACAATCAATTATACCGGAGATCCAGTAACAGGGCCAGTCACAGCAATACTTGATGATTCAGAAGATATTATCATGACTAGCGATGGTTGACCTGCACATGTATTTACCGAAAATGGCACTTTCTTATTCACGTTTGAAGATCCAGCTGGGAATACTGGATCAGCACTTGCTGAGGTTACGAGTATAGGTGTTGCGGGGACACAAGACACAACTAATGGTGTAGATACTTTTGTGATACAAGTAGATCCTGATACCTTTGATACTGATGACTATGTTGATCTCACAATCACTGCAGTAGATACGAGTGGCAATGTTGTTACAACATATAATGGTGATATATTTATAGAAATTATATGAGATCCAATACTTCCTGAAAATTATACATTGCCAGGTGCTGGATTTGAAAATTTTGATACTCCAGATATGGGGGTATTGACCTTCGATAATGCATTACAAATAACACAATCAGGTGTCTATTCGGTAAAAGTATACGACATATTAGACGACGAAAAATTTGGTACAAAAGAAGTAACGATATTGGCCGTAAATACAGGTTCTACAGATACAGGATCAAATAATACGGGTACAAACGATACGGGTACACAAGTAGTAGTTCTCACAGGCATTACAGCCACAGTATCATATGTGAGTGGTACGACGGTAACTGCTACAGCCACAGGATTTAATATGGCAGGTGTATTTGCAGTCAATAATGCTAACTCATTGACTCATACGTTTACAAGTCCTGGAT
>CAZEYI010000148.1:0-2562 GCA_964516785.1 uncultured Candidatus Peribacteria bacterium | reverse complement strand
GGTAGTATACTCGCAAGAGTGAAACTCAAAGGGATAGGCGGGGGAACACACAAGCAGTGGATGATCTCGATTAATTGGATACGAAGCCAGAAATCTTACCTAGACTTGACATGTATTGTGTCTACGATGAAAGTCGTATAGCTATAGCAATATAGCGCTTTACACAGGTGGTGCATGGTCGTCGTCAGCTCGTGCCGCAAGGTGTCTAGTTAATTCTAGGAACGAGCGCAACCCTCGTCGTTAGTTATTTTTTCTAACGAGACTGCCTTGGCAACAGGGAGGAAGGAGAGGATGACGTCAGATCCTCATGCCCCTTACGTCTAGGGCTTCAGAGGTCATACAATGGGTAGTACAGCGAGAAGCAATACCGCGAGGTGGAGCAAATCTTTAAAGCTACCCCCAGTTCGGATTGGAGTCTGCAACTCGACTCCATGAAGTTGGAATTGCTAGTAATGGCGGATCACCATGTCGCCGTGAATATGTCCCTGTTCCTTGCACTCACCGCCCGTCAAACCATGGGAGTTGACGCTCTTTGAAGATACGTTCGCGTATTGAGGAGGGAATCAATGACTGGGGTTAAGTCGTAACAAGGTATCCCTACCGGAAGGTGGGGATGAATCACCTCTCTAAAATTATGTCAAAAAATTCATGACTCCGTGCATGATCATCTTCGGATGAATACAGCGGGGAGTGAGTTTCACGGCTCTATCTCTTTTTCGTACTTGTGTCTATAAAAAAATACCTGGATTAGTTCCTGGTATTTTTTTGTTGTTTGATATTTTTTTTATTTATTCGTATATAGAATGTCGCTTTGATAGAGAAGATAACTGAGAATCGGGTATATACTTATGAGGAGGCAAATAGTGATGATACTATATCAGCTTATAAGTGATCGATTATATAGAGAGTGTAGTATTATTCACCCGACTAATCATCATACGATGGCTCGAGTTTGTGAGGTTTTGTTATGCAGTAATAGAGTCAGATATAGTATGCCTGCTGAGCAGACAATGTGTATGACACTTGTGGTTCGTATTCTGAGTCGGGCGTCACTTTGTCGTTGGATTTGATAGATGATGTTTTCGATGATACTAAATGCTAAGCCTATGAGACTAGCATGAAATATCAGGTTGCGAGTATTGTCTGTAGGGACGAGATCTATCAGGCTGGATTTGCTGACTTCTTCGATACAGGTGCTCATGACGATATAGCTAATGATAATCCCCAATCATGATCGTATGTGTCCTGCTATACTGAGAGCTATCACTATGGATCAGATAAGACTTCGTGGTCACAATATTTTTTTGATGTTTTTTCGTCCACTATATCGGAGGCTATTGATGAGGCCGAAAAGCACAAGGATGCTTACTATCGAGATATTTCGTGTAGGACTTTGGAGTCGAGATTTGCTTCGTATTATGCCAGTGATCATCAATCCAGTTACTCAAAAAATTAGTCCTGTGATGAGGAGCTGTTTGGATATGTCGGTGTGAAGTTTGCGTATAGCTCGTATCCAGATATAGAGTAGGATAAGGCTACTGATAATTCGACCTATCACGGTGTTTGGTGGAGTAAAAGTATTTGGCTTTATATAGTACTTTGTAAGAAGATTGCAATTATTGATTTAAGAGCCTTTGGCAACTTACTTTTGTCTACCAGCGACAAAAGTAAGCAAAAACGCCTCGTCGAGCAAGCATTACATTTGAATAGTATTCATATAATTATACGAAGCATTCTCCCTATAATCGGTTGAATGCTTTTGTTTTATCCTTTTTTCGTGCGTAGTTTACTATTCTCATGCAATTGCTCGACATTATTTCTGCACTTACTTTGATGGCATTATTATTGTATTTGTTTATAGTGGTTGTGTTTATTTGCGTTCTTGGTGAATGACTATTGAGCAGATGTTGGGCAGTGCTGACTATCCTCAGAAAAGTATATTGCAGAAGTTGATTTGTTATTATCTAGGGCTGACACACGAGCAGATGTGGATGCAGGTCAATGATGAAATTTCTGATGCTCAATTACATGATATTCGTGCTGGATATGAGCAGTATACTATTCATAAAAAACCTTTGGAATATATAGTGGGGAAGGTAAAGTTTTTTGATATCGATTTTGTTGTTACTCCCGCAACACTTATTCCTAGGCCTGAAACGGAATATATGATATTGGCTATAGATGAGTTTTTACAGGCTACTCCACAACCACATGTATTGATAGATGTAGGTACTGGATGTGGTGTATTGGGGATTAGTGTGTTGTTACGTCATTCGAACTTATTACAGCAAGCATTTTTATGTGACCTAAGTTCAGATGCTCTTGCTGTTGCGAAGCAAAATCTCGCTCTTTTGTACAAGCAATCAGTACCCGTTACTTTTGTGGAAAGTAATCTAGTAGCCTTTGTCGGAGAACAGAAATTGACAATAGATGCTCCTATAGTATTGGTAGCAAATTTGCCGTATATCCCTGATGAAACTTTTGACAATAATGCAGATCAGACTGTCAAAGCCTGGGAACCTAGAATGGCTTTTGTTTGAGGAAATGATGGATTGGATCTCT
>CAZEYI010000147.1:0-2565 GCA_964516785.1 uncultured Candidatus Peribacteria bacterium | reverse complement strand
TTTGCCGAGGCTTTGGCTATGGTCAACAAAGTATTGATCAAAGATCCAAATAATGAGGAATCATTGTTGCAAGTTACTGATATATTATATAGACAGGGAGAAATCACTAAAGCTGGTAAAGCTATTGATTTTTTGAATGTCAAAAGGAAAAATACTGATCCTTTGGGCTTGTATATCAAAGGTGTTCTTGAAATGGAAAAGAATAACTGGAAGAAAGCTAAAGAATTTTTGAAAAAAGCATTGGAATTGACGCATGGTAAAAATCATGAAATATTGAGATGCTATGGTCTCTGCGAATACTGGTATGGTAATAGAGAAAAAGGCCTTAATACCATAGAAGATGCATTTCATATCAATACAAATGATGCCGAAATCATCTATAACCTCATAGAACTATATCTCTTGGAACAGAACTATTCTAAGGCTAGAAAGATGATCAAGCACTATCATATGCATCATAGTGAATTACAGACGGTTGATAAGGATATTTCATATTATGATATGAAGGTACTTTTGTTTGAAAAATTTATTGATACACAAAAATTATTTCGTAGTATGCAGACGAAGTAACTTTATTTTTTGTTCTCTTATATGTTTGCACGTTTTCTAGGTGGAGAAGGATTGTTGGCTGATGATGTGGAAGTAATATTGCGCAAGAAAGGTGGTCATATAGGTATTATCGCCTTATTGACTGGGTTTCTGCTCTATATTTTGACGATATTCTTAGGGCTTTCACTATATACAGGTGATCTGGCAGATAGTCTCAAAGATAAACTTGGGATCTATTTTTATATCAGTGAACAAGCTCAGACCGATGAAACGACCTATGAACAGGTTGTGGAACTTACGACTAAGTTACAAGATGAATGATTAGAAACTATATTTCTTTCCAAAGATGATGCAGTTGGCTTCTTGGAAAGTAGAATACCTCAGCTTACGGAAACATTTACGAAGTTTGGAATAGAAAATCCATTGCCTCCCACTCTCTTTGTGATGTTTCGTTCAGAAGAAGATTATCAGACATTGAAGTCCATTATAGTGAAATATAAGAATATTATAGTCAATGTTGATGACCTCAATGAAGATGCGACGCTTAAAAATCAAGAAAAAAGAGTTGTTACTATCATAAACTTTAGTCGTTTTGTAACTGGGATTGGTATAACATTGGTACTCATTTTGTTTGGTACGATCTTGATGCTTGGTGGATTTATGATCAAGAGCGTGTTTGATGTGTTTCATAGTAAGATCGAGATCAAGAAACTACTCTGAGCCTCTCATCAGCAGATTGTGATGCCGTTCTTGGCTGTGACTTTTGGTACGATAGCCTTGTCTGTGGTGCTCTTGTTTGGGCTACTCATACTTACCCTTATTGTATTTGGTATATCAATTACTGTATTGTTTGATGTGAGTGTATGGTCTTTGTTGGCTCATGAAGGATTATTCTTTGTAGGAGTAACTATAGCACTTCTGCTTGTAGTCATACTATCTATGGGTGTTCTTTCGTATAGCTATCTGAATCATTTGTCTAGATAAATTAGAATAATCATCAGATATCCATTTCTCCTGCGAGAAGGTCGAGTACATGATTATCACTCATGTCTCCCTCTCGCTTTTTTAGTTTTGCACATACTTTTCTGAGTCTGCATTCTCTACATTTGGCGGTGCTGGTAGTTCTGGGAAAAGACTGTGATGGGAGTGGGATATTTTTTCGTCCATTGCCCTCTTGTATGAGTGACTTGAGTTCTTGGACATCGTTTTGGATCGTTTGCGTGATACTTGCTATGTCCTGTGGTGTGATGATGCCGCCATACTGTTGCATCGATGGCAAGAATACTTCGTAACAGTGGATAGTTATATTATCCAAGTTTTTGTGCGTTTTATGGAGCAGTTTGACTGCGTACATCTTGAGTTGATCTGATATTTGTCCGGGAATACGTTCACTATCATTGCCGGTTTTTCGATCGTAAATGATATAGTTGTTTTCATCCATAACTATACCAAAATCTGGTGCAGCCCGAATCATAGTGTCTTCACTGCCTGTGAGCTCTGGGGCGTACAATTTCATGATATCAAAATTTCTTTCCTTACTTTCGATATAATAACTGTGTCCTGCTTTGAAGTATCATTGTATCTGTGTATGGAGTGGGCTGGCTATAAATGCACGGAGATTATCAGTAATTTTCTGGATGCCTTGATCAAGGTCTATGGTATTTTGTTCATGAAAATAATGTTCTTTGAGTCCGTGAGGATTGTTTTTGTCGTACTTGGTATAGTCTTTTTTTGCTGATGTTTCGAATTCTGTGCGCATATGATGAGCGGTCTGGTCTATGAGTTGTTGTATATGATGTTCTTGAACTTCGTACTGTGATAATAATCTGAGGTAATCTGACATGATTTCATGGGTTTTTTGGCCCAATCGCATGCCGAAACTATGTATATTTTTTGCAATCAGAGCTTCTAATCGAAGCTCCTTATTGGTATTTCTGAGGCTGTTGGTGTAATATTGGAAAAAATATTTTTTGTGACAGTAATGTAGGAGTGTCATTCTGCTAATCGATCGACCCA
>CAZEYI010000146.1:0-2603 GCA_964516785.1 uncultured Candidatus Peribacteria bacterium | reverse complement strand
GAAAAAAATACTATTTGCACTCATCTGTATAAGTACAATCCAATGCATATATGCACAAGACTTTTTCTACAATGTTTGACAAGATGCTATCAATCAAAATCAAGCCACAGAAGATATAGGAACAGTTGTGGGCGAAGATAGTACTGACAGTGAAAGTCTGATGGTCAAGCTTCTATGAGTATTTGGTTTAGACACTTTTATTACAGGTAGTGATACAGGTGCAACTAACTACATTACATACATCATCAACATAGCACTAGGTCTATGAGCATTTATTGCGCTAGCTGTAATAATATATGGCTTTTACTTGATGTTCTTTAGTGATCAAGACGAATGATTTGCAAAAGCCAAGGAGATACTCAAATGAGCTAGTATAGCATTATTTATCATAGGATTGTCCTGGTTTATCATCAGCTTCCTATTCAATGTGATAGGTGTTTTAGACTAATTACTGACAGATACATATGCTTTTCAAACTTGGAGAACAAAACAAAATACAAAAAGGCAAACATGATAAGGTATACAATACCGAGACCATGCTTCCTATATCAGAAATTAGAAATAGTACCTTGATACTGAAAGATGGTGGTATTAGAGCTATATTAAAAGTCACAGGGCTCAATGTTGATCTCAAAAATTACGACGAGCAACAAATTATCCTCGAACAGTACAAAAGGTTTCTGAATGGATTGCAATTCCCGATCCAAATATTGGTACGCAATACCTATCTAGACCTAACAAACTATATCAACTATATGAACCAAAATGTAGGCAACATCGATCATCCGACATTAAAACAACAAGGCCAAGAATATATCAATTTCTTACAAGAAATAGACAGTCAGCAATGACTGATATTCGTCAAAGAATTCTACATCATAGTACCTTATTACGGAAACGAAGACGACAATAATGAGATCAATAAAGCGCGACGAAAAAAATTTCTCAACGTCCTGGAAGCCAAAGACAGTGTCGAAAGAATCGTTGGCAGATATAGACAATATCTCAAGGGCGAAAAAATGCTCGAAACCAGATGCAACATTCTCATGGAATGACTCAACAGCATAGGTATACCTACAGAAAAACTAGAAGTATCGGATATTATAAGTTTGCTCTTCCGTTGTTATAATCCTACCTTGCACGGCGCTCAAGCAGAAATGGGATAAGGAGTTTCTATAGCCGCATTAGTAAGAGTTTTATGTTCCTGTATTGTATGCAACAATCCATATTGCCCTAGAAGTGTGTGTAGTTTTTCTTGTAACCCGCTAACACGCATAGCTTCCTCCATAGTAAGACTAGAAAGTTTTGGATCACGTTGATTGATAGTATACAAGACTGTATATATTTCCGGGAACATCGGCAACATCATCTCAGACAAGCTAACTTGTTTAGATATAGCACGATAGTCGGCAAAGGAAAGTTTTCTATCAGACAAATACATATCTATACCTGTCATAGGAGTAAGTAATCCATCTTGTTTTTGACTATATGATAGGATAATCCCGTCTCCACCAAACTCTTTGGTTTGAATAGGCTTGATCACATCTATTTCTGATATATCGCCCAAACGAGACAATAATTCTTCTAGTCCACTTTTCATCAGTGTAAGATCATGTACCTGAGAAAATCCTCATAAGCATTTCATACCATAGTATAAGGATACAAGCGTATAGACAGCCAGCATAGATGGAAAAATCTGCTTCATCTGCAAAGCCTTTCTTACTGCGTCTGGAGTAAGATCTATGACAATAGCCCCATCAGTTGAAGATAGGGTATTGTTTTTGACAAAGAGTCTGACCCTATGGCCTTTTGCGTCCGGTCATCGAAAGAAGTAGGTCCCCCATTGTTCTTCTATACCAAAGGCTCCAGGGATAGTATCAAAACATTCCAGGGCCATATTTCTCACGGTAGGATCAAACAACATTTTATAATGCAAATGATGTGTATCATGCAACACTTCACGTAAAAATACCTCAGCAGTCAATGTTTCTACATCTAGATATATAAGTTTTGGTGTATCCGAACCAACAAAATACTGGTCCCATAGATTGTAGTTAATCTTAGTAATCTGTGTAGAAAGATCTGGAGTATTATACAGATCCTCAGTAGCTAGATAATCACGGACAAAAGATGATATGTGAGCAGCTCTTTCTGGAGAAAAAATTCAGTCTGTCTTTTTGCGTTCTATGAGAGCAAATGTTTTATTGATATCCTCTCCTGTATAGCCTGGTGTGCCATAAACTGTACGCATTTTGGATTTATCAGGCAATATAGGTAGTTTCACCATTTCTCATTCTCATTGTATACCACCATGCAACAACAATCCTCTCGGGAAAGCTGAAGCATTGTTCAATGACACACTAGCAAAGGAAAGAACTACAATATACTTGAGTTTTTGTGTATCATAGGGCAACGCTCATACTATATTTGCATTAACAAAAAACGGATGATCAATAATCGCATGATGATCAATAGTAGATACCAATGGCTTATGATGTAATTGTGCACGAACTTCAGCAGCAACAGCAGAACCCAGCTTAGGCACCAATGTATCATGTACTATATCCAAAAACGCTCCTCTTCTTGCATCCAAAGTAGCATTA
>CAZEYI010000145.1:0-2655 GCA_964516785.1 uncultured Candidatus Peribacteria bacterium | reverse complement strand
AGAAAGAACAGGAATAAGAAGTAGCAGAAATGTCATAGTTAAACTATTAAACACATTATGATTCTGACCAGTATGAATGAAAGAAAATTCTATAGAGAATGGAGCAAGAAGCGTAGTAAGTCCAAAATATCCTATAGATGATAAATGTGTGGCTCCTGGAGTCGTAAGCATTATACGATGATCTAAATGATCAATAGACAAAGTAATGAATCTCATTCTAGGAAATAAACTAGTGGTCAAGAGTTTAAATAATACGTTTTATCAGCCTCTTGCTTTAACAGTGCCAAAAGCATCTGTTATAATGAAGGAATCTTGATCTACGGTAGAAGATGATTGGAATATTATTGCAGGATCGGTAAATGATCAATGGGAGAGTATGTTATGAAAAATCCGCTACAAAAATTACGTAAGTTGGGTATGGTGACCTACATATGTCACCACAAAGTATACTACCAATATACAATGAGATGTAACTTATTATCCTGATATAACAATCAATATGAAGGAGTTAGACGGGATTGCATGGCAAGATCGGAAAAAAACAATGCCCGAAATAAAAATTGAAGAAATATGATGAGGTTCAGCAGAAGTTATTGTACCTATTTGAGATGAAAACAAGCGGGAAAATATTTTTAGCAAAAAACTTCCATTTGCAAATGTTTGAAGAGTTAACAATTGTCCAACATTTTTTTAAATATTTACATCACTTCTCTCTCATGTCAAAAAAAATTATCGCAACTCTTTGTCTACTATGATTGACGACAGGATTTTCATTTGCTCTCTCTGAAGCAGAGAGCGCAGCACAAAAAATGATTGATCTCTGAGTCAGTAATGTTGCACTCCAAAATCAACAACTTACGAAGTCCCTTACAAGACGAGAAGCAGCACTTTTGCTCGAGAGATTTGCAATCAATGTTTTGGAAAAACAAGCAGTCAAAGAGTCATGTAGTTTTACCGATCTGTGAGTATTGGATCTGGCAATTGCTGCAGAAGTAACTGATAGCTGTCGCCTTGGTATCTTCAAAGGTAACAATGGCAAGTTCTATCCTATGGGCAAGTTTACCAGAGCAGAATTGGTGATTGTGATAGCGCGTATCGTATCAGGTAATGCAAATTTAGAATTGGATGGTGCATACAATTATCTCTTGAGACAAAAAGTTATCAAAGTAGATGACAGAGCGTCATCGAGTAGGATTGCTCCGAGAAGTGAGTTATACATCATGCTCGCCAGACTTACTGATCCAAATTTCACTATCGAAGACACAAATGACAATAATGATGATCAACAAGAGATCGATAGCGACATCCAAGATATTATAGACCAAATCCTCAACGCAAACTAATTTCTTTATAAAGCAAAAGCAGGAGTGGAAAACCACACTCCTGCTTTTTTGTAAGTGAAGATGGTTTTTAGGCCATCTCCGTAATGTTGGTAGCACCCGTAGACGGGGGCAGTTCCCATCTGTCTTTGCCTCTTTTTAAGGCAACGATAGCACACGCCACCAAGAATTCCCCTATAAGGAACATTATGGTGTTGTATTCAGGTGTTGAACGACCTATTTTGTGCATAAGGATGAACCACGCCACTCCTCCAAGCACAAAGAATACGCCAACAACTGCTATCCCTGCTTCTACACCACACAATATAAGAGTAACTATAGGTATGAGAACTAATGCTACGGCATAAAATAGCAGTTCCCTACTCTCACTCAATGGAGCCATAGGAGCTGAGCTCAATCCGATAACAGCGATAACTATCCCTGTTAGCAATACCGCAATAGCACTATAGAAGTACCAATTTGGCATTGTCTTTTTCTGGTTTGTTTGTTTACTTTTCATTTTTTGTTTTACATTTTTGTGAAAACGAATTATGTCAAACTACTTGACAAATGCAAGAGAAATTGGTCTTATACATAACAATATGCTTTGGGCTTAGAGACAATGCTTGTAAAAAGAGCTTTTTTGTGTACATCATCAGGGATTTATGTCCCTTTTAAGAGATATGCAAACCGAACTCCAGACAGAACGCTTGATCCTCAAACAACTCACGCCAGATTACGCGCAAGTGATTTTTGATACCTATGCGCAGGATCCAGAAGTCTGCAAATACGTATCTTGGGCGCCCCGTACGCATGTCGATCAGACCAGAGAATTTCTAGAGCAGCAGCTAGCAAAATGGGAAGAAGGGACCATATATGCCTATGCAATTATCCGTAAAGAAGACGGTGTTTTTATGTGAAGTATAGAACTCAGACCACACAGAACATTTGCAAACTTTGGCTATGTGATGGGCAGAGATTTCTGGGGAAATTGATACACAAGCGAAGCACTTAGTGCTATTATTGGGTTATGATTTAGTATGCCAAACATAGAGCGTATCTATGGTATTTGCGATGTCGACAATATCGCATCTGCGAAAGTTATGCAAAAAGTTGGGATGCGTTATATCGGTATGAGAGAAAAATATATGCTCCATCCAAACATATCTCCAGAGAAGAGAGACTCTGATCGATATGAAATTATCCGTGAAAAATGGGTCAAGTAATTTATCCTCTCTGATTAATTTCCGAAAATCGTCCATTATTTGTACGATATGCTTCCACAAAAGTCCTGGCTTCGGTGGTGATCATTTCTGGGAGCGCATCAAAAGCAAAC
>CAZEYI010000144.1:0-2662 GCA_964516785.1 uncultured Candidatus Peribacteria bacterium | reverse complement strand
ATACACCTTTCTCCACTCTCTTAAACATATCCTTGTATTTTTGGAGATTGAGCATCACGGTATTTGGGCTTACCATCTTTTCTTTGAGCATTTCTTTGCAGAGTTCTTTGACATTCATCGGTCTCGCATTCTTTTCAAAGATTCTTACCAAGATATCCTTCACCATACCTCCTTCATAACCCCATTCTCTGAGTCCGTAGATACCCAGACCAAGGTTTACAAATATATCGTTATTTTTTACCAATTCATTGTGGACAGTATTGAGTTTCACATTTTTTTGTGGGAACCATTCCATTATCTTCGCAGGCAATTCTTGATAGTGTACTGGTTTGTTGACTCTTCTCATAGTGTAGAGAATCTTGAGCTTGATAGTTTTTGGATTTACATCTGGAAAATCAGGCAATCCAATCTTTCCATCAAACACAGAAACATCCCTCACAGATTCAAAGAAGTTTACATAGAAGAGATCGTTTTGGATATAATGAATATCTGCAAAATCTTTTGTAAATACTTCCTTCATATAACCAATAAACTCGTACAAGTCTTGGCTTTGTTTTCTCTTAGCAAAATAATCGTACATAAACAAAGACATCTTTGTAAGCAAATCTTCATACAAAGGTTCTAAGTAGAAACTTCTATCAATAAATTTATTTCTCTTGAGATAGGTAACGTCAAAGTCAGAAACCAGAATAAGTTTAAGTTCTTGCTTAGTAAATTTGAAAATACCCTTGTTGATCATCTTGGCGATAAGCTTCTCTTCACGCAAGAAACCAGCTTGTCCATCAAGTGCCTTTTTTGCTTCATCAAGCACCTTCATGTATGTATCATTGCCCACGATAAGTCTTCTAAATCTCATGAGCGCTTGCATTTCTATCTGTCTAATTCTTTCTCTTGTGAGGTTGTATTCCTTACCAATTCTTTGCAATGGAATTTCTTTGTTCCCATCCAAACCAAACTTCTTAATCAGAACCAATCTTTCCTTAGGCTTACAATACACCAATACATCTTTGAGATTTGTTTTTTCGATGTCGACCTTGATTTTCTTGTCGTCCATTTTGATATTAAAGTTCATATGTAGTAAGTATTAGAGTATAAATGTCCGGCTTGTAAACATAGAAAGCCAGCAGTTGTTCTAATGTTGCAATAATGGTAGGCATTTACATAGTATTGTCAAGCAAAAATTATCAAATTCTATCGTGCTTTTGTCTATTCCTGCTTAGCAAAAAAATCCCAAATTTCTCTCCCTGCAAAATCTGGTCGAGTATGAGGATAATAGGCTCCACGCTCATTGGTAGAGTCAGAATGTGGACACCAAATCACAGGAGCTCCTTCCTGACACTGTGTATACAGAACACAATTCCCATCACTCGGTTCAGATAGAGGGATAGTATCTGGACCACAAGCATTTTGTGCGAGCAATTGATTCAAGGCTGTAACTCATGCTGCATACGAACTTAGGTTATCTTCAGGATGCTGCATGATCATAGCGGCAGTAGGTCCAGTACATTGTCAAATAGTAGTACCACCACCCACACTTCCAATAGCACGAATCACATCACCACGAGCACATGCTAAGCTATTTGTAAACCACGCTCCTAGCGAATGCCCGACAACAAAAATTTCATCCATATTGATACAATATTGACTACTAAATTCTGCCAATAGTTGATCAAATAAAGCAAAATCTCTTAATTTGTCAGGCTTATCTCATCCATTACTCCAATTGCGCGTTGGACCTTCTTCAGGCAATCCACTAGGATAGATAATAATTGCATCTCATCTTGATGCTTCTTCGATATCATAATATCCGCGGACCATAGTATTGGGATTGGTGCGTCCATGAAAAGCAAAGATTAATTTCATAGGAACATCCTTATCGTATTCATTTCCAATAACCGTGATATAGTTACGCAGTTCGCCATTCACCGATGAAGAAGTGGGCGGAGTTCTAGGAGCAGTTTTCCCGCAACCCAACGAGCCAGCATCGCGCTTCCCATCAAACTTCACAAGTCACTGCTTTTCTAACATGAGCTGTTGCACGAGATACGTCATCTGTCAGCGCGTCATAGGCATATCTGCTCTCATACTGTACTTCGAAAAGATATTGTTGTCATGAACAAAATCAAAATACGGTTGATACCATTGCGCTGCAGAATTGGACTCATCAACATCCGCACCAAAAGCCTCTAGAGCCATCTTCAATGCCTCTGCAATAGTCACATCTTTGCCTGGCTTAAATGTCCCATCAGGATATCATTTCACTATATCAAAGAGTTTTGCATAACACACAAATGGAGCAAACCATTCATCCTGTACATCAGGAAAACAATTGCCGCCACTTCCTAAGTCATAGCCTTTACTCGCTGCAACAATTATTTTCATGATCTCTGCACGATTGATGGTCTTGTCAGGGCCGAAAGTTCCATTTGGATATCACTGCACGACGCCAAATTGGGAAAGAAATTGTATACTCTCTTCGTATCTATGTCATGCTGTATCTGAAAATGTTGTTGCTGCCGATACCTGTAAAGCAATACCAAAAACAAGAAGAACACCTACTGGGATCAAAAACTTTTTCATTATATATACAAGTAGATAAACACTTAACCGTTAATTTTGAAAACCATCACATCGCCATCTTGGACAATATATTCCTTTCCTT
>CAZEYI010000143.1:0-2681 GCA_964516785.1 uncultured Candidatus Peribacteria bacterium | reverse complement strand
TGATCATCCACACTGACGGCTACGTATCAGTCTATACCTATATGAATACATCTGTTGTCAAACCTGGTGATATAGTCCAAAGAGGACAATTACTTGGCTATAGTGGTGGTGAACCTGGTACTAGAGGTGCTGGTTTTGTCTCTCCTGGAGCCAATCTTACTTTCTCTATCTATAGAGATGGTGAAGCACTTGACCCACTCAAACTACTCGATCTAGCAGTGGTATCTGACAAGGATATGCTTCCTAGTGAATATCACATTAAATTCCTCAGAGATAAATATGCCAGACCTATCGATATTACTGACTTGGCATTTGCAGAAGGAGAAAGTACAGATGATAGGGCGATTGCCTTCCTCAAAAGTTATGGAGTTGGTATCTATAGATCACTGACCTTCTGGAACAATGCAGTCAAAGATACCAACATCGATAGAGATGTAACGATTTGTATTGCCTTTGCTGAATCCACACTTGGTAGATATCTATCAACGGATGCAAACATCGGTAACGTCGGTAACAATGATAGATGAGATAGATTTGCCTTTGGTGGCGCATTGGCTGGTGCGAGAGCTATTGCTCAGACACTCAATAACCAACACTTGGGTGATTATCACACCATCATACAATTATCGAGATACGGTAATGAAGATGGCAAGATCTACGCATCATCTCCTATCAACTGGCAGACAAATGTGACGAAGTGTTTGTCGCAAATTAAAGGATTTTATGTCCCAGAAGACTTCCCATTCAGAACAGCTCCAAATCCAAACAAAGATCCAATCCAAGGTAATGAAACCCCAGCAGCAAAAGAATTTGACTGGACGCAGGTAAAAGATGGCGGCGAAGTTATCACAGAATAGAAAAAATTTATATAACGCAAAAGCTACTTCCTAGAAATCGGAGGTAGCTTTTTCTGTGATACTAAGCTATGCTTACTGTATCTTGTTTGTCTTACGACATTTTGTAATCCAGTACAATCTACCTGCTATTATGATAAGCCATAAGACTACAGGAGTCCATGCCCATACAAGATTAGCGCCTTGTTCAAACCATATTGCATACCCTGTAAATAATGGCAAGAGTGTGCAAACCAGTAAGATTTGTTTTTCTTCAAGAGGAAGATTGTTGTAAAATTGGATGATGTTGTGTTTCATAGTACTGTTATCTATTTTTGTTTGTTCGTTCAATATAAGGATCTGCTCGTATTTTTCAATAGAAATGGATTTTTTATGTACAGAAACATGAGAAAATATGAGCCTATTGGCTGATCCCTGAGTTCATCATCAATACTGAAGCAGCTGTCTCATCATCGATTTTATCAGCAGCTGCAGATGCACTATCTGCAACAGAGGTAGGATTATTTTTTTGTGCTCATACTTGATTTGTTCCCTTATCGTTCATTGCCAAAAACAACAAACCACTCGCAGCAAGTGCAAGCAAAATAGCCTTGGGATTGTTTTTAATTCAAGCGCCTATATGTTCTCCAGTTGAAGAGAAATGAGGATATCCTTGTCCCATGATGTAGTTGTTAGCATATAAATCACCTTTCATTTTATCAATATAATGCTATTTGTCAATATTATTTAACTGTTACGCTCTTGGCTAGATTTCTCGGTTTGTCGATATCTTTGCCGAGATGGTCTGCTGTGTAGTATGAGAGTAACTGCCCTACTACTGCACCCAAGAATGGATAGAGTGCATCGATTGTTTCGGGGATAGCGATATGTCGATCTGATACAATTTCTTGATCTGATATACTGAGTATTTTTCCTTTTCTGGCCTTTACTTCTTGGATGGTTGAAAGATTTTTTTCATACATAGCGTCATGTGGTACGAAGACGATGGTTGGGATTTTTTCGTCAATCAACGCCAAAGGCCCATGTTTGAGTTCTCCTGCTGGATATGCTTCGGAGTGGAGATAGGTAATTTCTTTGAACTTCAAACTTGCTTCGGTAGCAATCGGTACATGGTAATGTCTACCAAGGAAGAAATAGTCTTTGTATGCAGACAATTCTTCTGCTATAGATTTGATAGCGTCAGTTTGGTCAAGTATCTGTTCGATCAATGCTGGGATCTTTTCTAATTCGGTGAGTATCTGCTCGTATTGTTGGTTGTCCAAGTTTCTCTTATGACCCAGATACAGAGCCAAGAGTAAAATACAGGTAATCTGTGCTGTAAATGCCTTGGTCGATGCTACTCCGATCTCTGCACCTGCTCTGGTAAACAGACCATGATCAGTAAGACGGGAAATAGTGGAACCCACGACATTAACGATACCAAAAGTCTTGCCTCCTTTGGATTTAATATATTTGAGACACTCGATACTATCTGCTGTTTCACCTGACTGCGAGATAAATACGTAGAGGGTATCATCGGAGACATTGATATGTTTGTACTCATATTCAGATGCTATCTCACAATACGAGTCGACTCATACCAAATTTTGCATCCAATATGTCCCCAATCGGCCTGCATTATATGATGTTCCACACCCCACGAAAACGATTTTTTTGAATTGCTCATCTTGCATACCATGAAATGCTTCTGCCATCAAAACATTTGTATCAAAATTGACGCGTCATTTACAGATACGTCTGATGATGGCTGGTTGTTCAAATATCTCCTTGAGCATAAAGTGTTTGTAGTCGCCTTTGGATGCTTGGAGGGCGTCGATATCCATGATC
>CAZEYI010000142.1:0-2692 GCA_964516785.1 uncultured Candidatus Peribacteria bacterium | reverse complement strand
CGAACTATCTTCGTACGCAGGGAATATATACACCAGGCAATGATCCAAAAAACAACTTTAGTATAACTTGAGTAGATAAAGATGGTTTGCTACATATAGTAGTTACTGATCTAGCTGCAAAATTAGCACAGTTCTGTGCCTTCAACGAAGAACGAGCATCCGAAAACATCCCTGAGCGAAAATCTAAAAATAAAGACACTGTCAAAAGCTTATTTAATACTTTAGCTCAAAACGAAACAATTGAAAACACCAATCAAAACACTACCACCCAATAAATATATTTTACTCTAAACACAAAATCATATGAACCTATGAATCCTCGCAGCTATCGGTGGAGCAATTTTCTCAGGAGCAGCCAATACGGGCATGAAGTATCTAAGCACGAATATCAAAAATAACGACACAGCACTAGTATGACAATATATCAGTATCGTATTTTTTGCACTTATCGTCAGTGCAGCCATAGCTCGACAACAAGGCACAGAAATATTGCCAATACTCTCAGGACAGGCTCGACTTATTCTTTTGGCTACAGGAGTTATTTGATTTGGCGCTATACTGTGTCTCTTCAAAGCTTTCAAAAAAATCAATGGAGGCGTGGGGCTGATAGTAGCAAATACGGCAGTATTTTTTATGTACTTTGCCAATATCGCTATCTTTGGTGGAGCCGAAAAACTACCTCTCCCGCAGATTATATTAGCTACCATATATTTCTGCATCATCGCACAATTTCTACGAACAGGATCTGCAGACAAAAAATGACAACATAGCATCAATCGACATATCCTCTATGCACTAGGAACAGCAATAGGTTGGACTATATACTTTGTAGCCAACACACGATTTGTCAAAACCGATACGCTCACTCCTATCCAATCAGTTTTGGCTACAGAATCATCCGTCGCCATCGTAGCTTGGCTATATTACATCATTACACACAGAGCCAACTTCTCTGATCTCAAGAAATCATACAGTACCAAGCATATCATCCCACTCATAGTAATCTGATTGGGTATAGTATGAGGGACATTCCTCTTCTACTATGGTTACATAGACAATCCTGCCAACATCATTAATTTCATCAGATTGCTAGGTATAGTAGCAGCTACTATCTTTGGTTGGATATTCCTGAAAGATAGCTTAACAAAAAAACAAACTATACTTATGATAGCAGCTCTCACAATCCTCATATTATTTCTATTTATAGATAAAATAATATAAGAACATACGACTAACGTTGACTTTTATAATAAAATAGATAAAGTAGAAAAGTTGTCTATCCTTTTTAGCATACATAATATTATACATGTGAATAATGAATAGTTTAAGAGAGAGATGATTGCGATTTACTCAATGATTTGCAGAGACTATAAAGATTGCAAAACTCAAAGAAGGTATCGGTAAGGCATTACAATCCTGACTAGATTTGATTGATCCTCCAGTAGAAGTAGCTCAAAGAATAGAAACAGAAATCGATGGAAAACCTTACACGCTACTTTGTGCTGGCAATGACCAAAGTCCTTATGGTATAGTACATATACACGGGCTTGTTGGTAATATGGAAAATTTTGTAGCACAAATGTGTGACGAAAGATTTGCTAATTTTGGACATATATCTCCCAATCGATTCAATGATATCGTTGTCAAACAAAAGACAGTATTGCCCAAAGAAGGACAGATGGATCTCATTGTAGAATACCTACATACGATCATCAAAGAATATGCTGGAGACAAAAAAATATTTCTCCATGGAGCCTCTCTATGATGAGAAATAGCATACAACTATGCAGCCAAATATCCTCATCAGATAAAATGAGTAATCTTATGTGGGGCCTCTGGGTTGCACAATGAAAGTTTCTTGGGAGGAAAAGAAAATATGTTTGAACATATCAAAGATCCAGAACGAATGCAAAACAAGGTAAACGAACACTTTGTAGACCCAAGAATGGCACCGGACAATATAGTTCAATCTCTACAGGGAATGCTAGAGGACAGATCTCAGCTACTAGCTCTCATAAATCTAGGTAGGACATCAGTAAAATCAAATCAAGAAAATAATATACAGTTACTCCAAACCATACAGCAAACAAACATACCCATACAGTTAATGCGAGGCAAGCAAGATACAATTACCCCTCCAGATATCGCTATACCCAAATTTCAAGAACACGCACACATTAGCGACAAAAATATACACATATTTGATAATGCACACCATATGCCAAACATGGACGCATCATACGATGATTACAATCAGCAATTGAAAGCATTCATAAATAGAGCGATCATGAATCATAGATAAACTAAAAACTCTCGTATTGCACGAGAGTTTTTTTTTCGTATATAGAAGATAACTTTACTCCAAAAACAAAAAATGCAAGAACTCAATTTTCTCAGATCATCTCTCCTAGCACTCCAAGATGTACGAACAGGTGCGGCCGGTGTTCTCTATCTTCTTGATCATGAAAAACTTTCTCCTGCAACTATACAAAAAATGAGCTCCATGATGCTCGATGCTATAACTCCAGTCCATCAGATGGACCAGGAAACGCGTATCAAGATACAAGAAACTCATCGTAAATTATTAGAATTGGAAGAATCCATAAATAAAGAAAATCTATAAACCTAATTCCACACCTTATATTTTTTATAAGCATCTACGGCATCATTAAATTTTTTTGTACATTCGGCA
>CAZEYI010000141.1:0-2696 GCA_964516785.1 uncultured Candidatus Peribacteria bacterium | reverse complement strand
ATTTGAACCAACCCCAGTACTTCATAAGATACAATCGATAGAAGAAGCAGAGCAAGCAATAGCTCGTGAGCTTGCTAGTGTTGTACTTAAGCCAGGCGCAGCTCACACTATGCAAGAACTTAAGCGTAGGTGATATGACATTGGTATTATATCAAATTTATCAAAAGATTATGTCTCTGTGGTACAAGAAAAATCTCCTATCGCCTTTGACCATCGTTTGTATTCCTGTGAGTTGTGATTCAAAAAAACTATTACCAATAATGATTATAGGATATATCAAAAGGCACAGGACTTGACTGGGCTCAAAAAACGCGAAATAGTGATGATAGGAGACCACTATGAGAATGACTATCGTGCTCCTGTGGATTATGGTATCAATGCAATCCATATGGATCGAACCAAAACCAACAAAGCTCCTCGCAACCAGAGGGTTTATACTATGGAAGAATTATTGAAAATATTTAGATAAAGATCTATATTTTCTATTGTAATACTATATCACTTATATATATTTTGTCAAATATTTATGTTTATGAGTTTTGTGCATGCCTCTAGATTATAAAAAATTTATAGAACAGTGATTTGAAGCTATACCTACTAGTATTCCAAACCCCAATGTTTCTCAGGTTTGATGAGCTAGTACTGCTCGTGTAGCATTATCTATTGTATTACACCCAGAGTCCAGAGATATTGCTAACTTAGAGGCAATTGCATCTACCCATAATTATCCGTTGTCTACACAGCTACTTCGTTTGCAAACATGAGCTGCTACTTCACTGTTGTACAATTTAGATTTCTTTGATGATACTTTACGTGCGCAATACCCCACCGCATTACATAAGATACTTAGTAGTGGGATATATTCTCATCATGAAAAGGCATATATTTTTTTTAACAAATACCTATCTGCAGTAAGTAATGCTGCCTTAGATGTTCTGATGATATATTATAAAACCCCAGATCTGGTATCTGATGATCCAGAACAGTTTTGAAAATTTTGGGCAACTCAAGGTATTGGTATTTTTATGAAACAAGTAGACAAGCAGTCTATATGGTCGCAATATCAAAAAGTATCTAAAATCGTACCTGATATGCTATCTTTGAGTCAAAAGCTAGTTTACAAAACTGCGCAACAACGAAAAAAAATAGATCTCCATACAATAGCATAAACTATACTCCTACATACGTTCCTACTATCTTATTGCTTCCTAATTTTTCGAGGTCATCAATTTTACAGACAAACATGGGAAGTTTGTTGTCCATAGCCATAGCTATGGCGCTATGATCCATAATATTGAGCCCCAATTTGTAGACATCTGTGAGATTGATATGATCAAATCTTTTGGCGTTTTTGTGTTTCATAGGATCTTTGTCGTAGATGCCGTCTACCTTGGTAGCTTTGACAACAACATCACAATTGAGTTCCAATGCCTTCTGGACTGCGGCGCTGTCTGTTGTACAAAATGGACTCCCTGTTCATCCTGCACAAAATACTATTTCTCCTGCTTTGATACGATCGAGCGCTTCTCTTCTAAAGAATGAAGCAGCTACTTTTGGCATTTCTAGCGAGGTAAACACCTTGGCTTTGCCTCAGTTATTTTGAATTGCTTCAGCGACTACTGTTGCGTTTATGACAGTCCCAACCATGCCAAGATAATCGCCAGTGATTCTATTTACTGCATCAAATTGCGTTCCTCTGATGATATTGCCTGCTCCAAGAACAATGACAATTTCTATTTTTTTCTTGGATAGTGCAACAATTTTTTTCGCAAGTTTGTTGATAAAATCTGTGTCAAAACTTCCGTCCCCGCTGCCTTTGAGAGTTTCTCCTGATAATTTGAGCATAATTCTTTTGACGTTTTTCATAGAACTCATGTGTCGATACATATATATTTAAAGTTGTTGGAGTTTGCGAATTCTGCTTTCCAGTGACGGATGTGTGGCAAATGGAGAGCCATGCTCGTCATTATTTATTTTGAGTGTTGCAAATTCATCGTTAGGTACCTTGACTCCACGAGATATGATTTGTAGTTTTTGAAGAGATGCTATCATCGTTTGTTTGCCGAGATATGCTGCACTACCTGCATCTGCAGCGTATTCTCTTTTTCTGGAGTAGGCAGCTATCACTAGAAGTCAAGCTATACCGAGCGTAAAGTCTAATATGTTTACGACAAGGAAATATCATAATTGTCCGAGTCATCATTCTCTATCTCTTTTGACTGCGTTGTTGATGACAAATGCCAATACTCTGGCCAAAAATATAACAAAGGTATTGATCACTCATTGGAGTAGTGTCATAGTTACCATATCGCCATTGAGAATATGTGCCATCTCATGTCCTATCACTCCTCTGATCTCCTGCTCTGTCATCTGATCTACCAATCCACTTGATACTGCGACCAAACTATTGTTTTTGCTTGGTCACGTAGCAAAAGCATTTGGTTCTGGAGATTGATATATACCAACTTCAGGCATCTTAATGTGATTTTTTTGTGCTATAGTTTGTACTGTATGATATATGATTTGTAATTTAGCGGCCTTAGTTTCACTTGTTATAGGTCTAATACTATACGCACGCTTTGCTATTCGTTTGCTCATCTGCAAGCTTATGAACGCTCATCCAAATCATACAATACTTGCAAAAATTGCAAGGGATGGAATATTGAGCCCTGTGGTGGTATATACATCTATACGAA
>CAZEYI010000140.1:0-2720 GCA_964516785.1 uncultured Candidatus Peribacteria bacterium | reverse complement strand
TTTATTACCACAACCAAAAAGCGAGGAGAAATGAACAACAAAGACGAGAAAGAGGGACAAAAATGGATATACACAAGAATAAGCATACCAAAAACTATCAGCAGCTCTAGACCATTTTATGGGATAGACAGGGAAATGATGGAGGTTCAAAACAGTATTGATTTTCTCAATGCTGTTCTTGAATTCAATGAAAAAACGGCGAGAATTGTGGGGCGTGTTGGGTTGGCGTTATGTCGCGACTCTCTAAACATGAATATTAACGATCTTTCTCTATTGAATGGATGTGAATTAGACGAAATCTCCACTAGAACCATTAGGATCATGAAACAAATCAATAGACTAAAAATGGACTTGGAATTATTATCTGCCATTAAAAGTTTACACAAAGCACTACTGGCTAGAGAGGCTTCCAGCTTTGATCGTGAATTTTACTTGACCCCATCTGTTGGTCTGTACTTGAGTAGGCTATCAAGAGCATTTATACAAGAAGGAGAAGACAATTCGATAGAGAATTTATTTAATTAAACAAACATTTTATGTTCTGTTCCAGAGTAAATAGTTACAAGTGTATTTGTTGGTGTCAAATAAAGTTTCTTTTGTATACCAAATACTCCATTTGCTTCTCTGCATTGAACAAAAGGTAAACGATCTCCTACATTGGTAGGTAATCCTGGTTCATTATTGAGTGAACCAATATCATAGAACATTGCACCAATTTGTGGTCTTCTTGTAAATTCAAATTCAAGATCTCTTTCTACTACCTGTGAAGGTTTTGTTGCACCATACTGTTCAAGATTTCCATTGACTGTATAAGCGGCTAATCCTATTGCACCTAAAATTACGATTGCTGCTGCCATTGTTAATGTTTTTTTGGGGGGGTTGGGTTGATTAGAAAAAAAAAACCCCCATTGACTGGGTTGGATATATTTGGTAATTTCACTTTGGCTTATATTAATGAAAAATAAAAAAAAAATTAAACACAACCAGAGAATGGCGACAACAACAACAACAAGTAAAATTCTCATTGCATTGGATCCTGGCTGGACAAATCTTGGATATGTGTTAACTTCTTACGATGGAATCAATCCTCTTCGTGTACAAACAGGAGTATATGATACAAAAATTCCTCATAAAACAAAGGACTATATTAAATACATCATGGGTATAGGAAATTTTATCAAGGATGTATTGGAACCCTTTGTAGATGGATTGGGGTTGTATGAAGTGATTGCTATCATTATCGAACAACAACATAAACAAAAATATACATACCATATTTTTCTCCAAGAGATGTTAGAATCCAATCTCTTTGTACATTTTGCCCAGAGAGATTCAGTAAGAGGGAAAAACTGTAAAATCTGTAGATACACTGCAGTGTCTACAAAGAGATTCTTTGGAACCTATCAAGAAGGAGCATCTTATGATGATAGGAAAAATCACTTGTTTGAAAGAATCAATCAAATAGCTGCGGACCCAGAAGAAAAACAAAAATATCCGTTGGTGGTTGCTGTGGGAACCCACCATGAAGCAGACGCACTGGCTTGTTTGAATGTCTACATAAACAAAACCCATAAACATGAACTTCATGATGTGGGTATAAAAAAAATTGTAAAAAAGAAACCCCCCAGAAAAAATGCCAAGAGTAAAACAGACAGCACCAACCAAAAACCGAAAACCAGTACCCCAAAAAAGAGGAAGAGAAGTGGAGGAGGAGGAAGTACTGGAGGAGGGGAGAGTAGTACCCCAAGTGTCGGAGAAATACCCAACTGGTGAAATTGAAGAAGAGTACTGGATGGAATCCCACAAAGCAGATGGTGGATTCCCAAAGAGAGATTGGGTCAAGGCATGTGTTTCGGAATTTGGATTACCCATGGAATTGGACAGTGAAGACAATATTCTCTGTCTTTGTCCAAAGTGTTTGAAAGACAAAGCAAGGGCAATTTATATAGAGTGTAAAGGAAGAAATGGTACATTTACCTCTATGCTGTTTTCTTGTTTGAACTGTCAGAGAAACTCTATCAAGGAATCATTGAGTTATGCTACTGATACCGCCCCCATAAAACCGAGTTGTGCTACTGATACTGCCCCCAGCAAAGACGGATTCTTTGCATCCCGTTCACCCAAAACAACGTTTCATGCATTCACAAAACTTCTATTTACATCGGGACATAAATGGGATGACATTCCAGTACCAGGAGATGATACCCCAACTATAGTCCACAAATACGACGACGAGGATAGAATCACAACACTGAAAAAGAGACTGGATGAAATAGATGCAGTCATGGATGAAGTACTTGAGATATTATTGGCAGAAGGTAAAAAGATCAAGAGAAGAAACGGTAAACCTGATCTCGCGAAAAATACTCCAGACTACTCACTTGAAGAATTGTATGAAGATGAAATTAAGGGACAATAAAAAAATTTTTTTTTTCCAAAATAAGCAATCCAAAAGAAAAAAAAATGCCAAAAAGAAGAATTGAAGAGATTTCTCCACACGCCCACCACCACCACCACCAAAAAAGACAAAAAACACAAGAAAACGGACCACAACAACTCAGAATTCCACTGAGAAATAAAATCCCAAACTGTTTCACTCCTAAAAAAATTTCCGATAAGAGAGGCTATGCAACACTCAATAAAAAATCTAACCAACAACCCCAACCCCAACAACACCATGATGGAAACACTTCTAATACCGATGATTGTTGTGATTACTG
>CAZEYI010000139.1:0-2776 GCA_964516785.1 uncultured Candidatus Peribacteria bacterium | reverse complement strand
ATATCCGATGAGGCAATAGCTTCAATGGTATGTTTCTCTGGAGAGATGAAGAGTTTTTGGTAACTCCTGAAGTCGTTACCGATGGGACAACTACCTATAGTTGTCGTGCTAGACTCAAAGGAGTATATTACAATAACCAAAGATGAAATCGTCGATGGCCATTGGATAGTGAAACCAAAACACTTTTAGCAAACAGCGATAGTTCATATAATAATATAACAATCAGTGGATGATTGTTCACATTTTGTGATGGCATGCCTTCACGAAATACGGTAGGACAAATTACGCATACAAATGTTAATGGATGACCAACATACAAACTTGTTGGATGAGGGTTCAATCCAAATCTCAACAATAATACCTATAGCTTTGCTACGCTCTCGCAACAAAACAATGGTGCTTTTTTGACCAGCGGAAGTTTAAAATGATACTGGAAAAATGCCTTTGGATTTATCTATGATAGCGCAGGATGATTGGGTGAAGTATGTGGATGAAGATGACACAACCGATATAGCCAAAACGGTGGCACAGGAGAAAATAGAACGGGATATGCTATCGTCAATCGATGTGTAGGAGACGGTAGTGGACAATGATTGACAGAAGGTATTACAACGCCAGATAGTTCAAGTTGAAATGTATTGTCAGGATGAACTATCCTTTCAGGATCTGTTACTTCATGACAACTTATTTCAGGTTCTGTGATAAGTCCAGGTAATGGTATTTTTGTTAGTGCATGATGATTTCTTGTTGTTACCAAAACAAATCGTATCCGCAATGTAGCTGCATGGAATGGAGTACTTCTTGCTCCAATACAGACAGGTAACGCAGGTACAGGTGCAACAGGATTGCAGCATCTTGTTCAAGCTCCATTTAGGACATTCAAAGCAGGAGCAAGTGTATGATTGGAATTTGTCCAGTGATATGCTATGCTATCTCTCCCTACAGATAAGCCTGCAGAGACATTGTTATCTCTATATAGATCAGAAGATGGATTGACATGGACTCCAAATAGTCCAGATACACAGTGTGTAGTACAAGTAGATGGGAATTGTACATTCAATACAAATCATCTTACGTATTTCGCATTAGTAGAAGAAGTCGATCCAGAGATAGAAGAAAAATCTTCTAATCCAAGAAGAAAGCTAGACGTATGTAAAACAGGGGATTATTCCAAATCTAAGTACGACAAAAAATGTTTTGATAAAGACACCGTCGTGGAAGTCAAAAAACCTAGATCAGCATCTATCATTGATTCGGCAAAGACAAAGCGAGAGGTCCTACAGTATGAATATGTTCGAGAAGATGTGCCATTTGTAGTGTTTGTTCCATCAGTATCAGATGCGAGAATTGGCAAATTATTGACTGCAATTCATGAAGCTATGCTTGCTAAGATATTCCCACGTGTGGACAGTAAGGTTAAACTAGAAAAACTATTGCCGGTATACCAAACATTGCTTATGGATATAGCAAAGACCTATGATTTGAAAACTATGGGCAAAAAAGCATTTGGAGCGTCAGTAAGTAGTTTTGCAAAAGTATTGGGTGAGATAAAAAAATAATTTATTCATATACTATAAAAAATATATGCTACAAGGTATCTTCAAAAGCAAGAGGCTAAAATGGAATATTGTGTGGTTTGCTATACGAGGATTGTATATAACATTCCCCGCACAGTCCCAGAAGATTCTATGATATATAGCGGATTATGTGCTATATGTATATGATATCGTTGTTGATGCTGTTGGAGTCCAAGCTATGCTCTGGATAAAATTACTGGGTATTATAGTAGTAGTCATGATTGGGCTATACTTTGCGTGGAAATGGCTGAGAGAAATGTTATTCAGATACAGAGTAGAAACTGGCAAAACAATCCCAATCATCGCAGACGGTATCATCCAAGAAGTAAGAGTAGACTATTATGATGATGGATATAGAAATAAATGACGTAACTATACCCCAAATTACAATCGATCATGTAGAGTGCAGCGGGTGGTGCCATGATTTGGTGAGGCAAAAGAAGATGTATTTAGTTTCAATCTCTTGCAAACAAAAATTCCCCAACAGCCAGTTGATGCTACATGAAATATAGTAGTAGACATATTGGGATCGACTCCAGAGGAATCTGCTCTGAAATTTATACAACAGTATGTTAAGCTATGAAGTAAGATACCAGTCATCATAAATCCAAACAATATAGATCTATATTATACTGATGATCCATTGCTACAGTACAATCTTATAGATCAAAAAGATAAACAAGATACAGTAAATCCCAAGATTGTATCGTGAATTATAAAGCGATTTGTCATCCCCATTGCAATATTGATACCTGTGATTATTGTGATATTATTACTAATCAGTACACAATTATAGACATATATTTATTGGCATATAGACAATCTGTAAGATGAAAAAGCTAATTATATCGCGATTAAAGTTTGTATATATGTTGTGAGGATTTTTTTCTTGTATAGCAGTAGTATACAGGCTACCCGTGTTTTTTAATAACAGCATCGTGCGATATTCTATCAAATGAGTAACATTGATTTTGTTTGCTATATGTGCCGCATCCTTTATAGTATATGCTGTTTATCGACTTAGTAAGTTAGTCATATGAGAATGGAAAAGCACAGTATTTGTTAAGAAAATAAAACAATCACAAGATCTTTGAATAGTGATCTCAGGGCTTATTAGTAATATTGAGGTATGCGCACAAAGATGGAGATGATCAATTGAATCATATGAGATAATATATGATATAAAAATTCAGATGCCT
>CAZEYI010000138.1:0-2817 GCA_964516785.1 uncultured Candidatus Peribacteria bacterium | reverse complement strand
TTTCATCAATCATAGAATGTCATATAAAAGTGTTTCTGGAATATAGGGATTGGTGAGGCTAGTAGCAAGGAGATTTTATTTTTGGGGGAAATGAAAGAGCCTATAAGTAATCTTTATAGGCTCTTTGTCTGACTTTATGAAAAATATCTTAATAATCCTTCAACATTTGTTGCATCTGTGCAATCTCTGCGGATTGCGCAGCGATAACATCTTGTGCAAAAGCCGCAACTTCTGGTCTTGGATTTAACTTTAACACAGATCTAGCCATCATAACTGCTCCCATATGGTGTTGGATCATATCTTCCAATCGCATCTTTTCAATAGTAGTGATGGCGCTGATTGTTGATGTATCTCTCATCATAGGCTGATAATTTGCTTGGATGGTACCGGTAGCATATCGTCTCTGAATCCATCAGTTCATCATCGCGATCTCATTTTCTTGAGCAGTAACTATATCGGCTGTAAGTTTTTTGAGTTCTGGATTTTGTGTCATCTTTGTCAATCGAGATGCGGTATCTACAGCTTCCTGGTGATGAGGGATCATGTGTTTGATAAATTCTTCTTCAGATGATATATTTACGTGCTGCATCATACCAGCGCCCATCATAGAGGCATCATTTTGGTGCATCATTCCTTGCATCCAACCAAAATGCATTGTGCCGTATCTATATCGATCCAACAAAGCTCGCACAACTCATGCTACTATAACTACAAGAACTACAATACTTAGATTTTTTTTCATGGCATATGTTTATATACTAAAAACTTATTTGACTATAAATTGACCCTTATACATCATCATACTACAACCAAAGATAATTTTATCTTCATCATTTGTAGTAAATGTTATCTTATTTTCTCATGGCGTTAATAGTGTTTTTATGTTTTTGGATGGAATCCAAAATGAACTAGCACAAGTATATTGATCTTGTGAGTCTATAGTGAGATGGATGATACTATTTTTTGGTATGGTAATACTATTTGGTTTGTATCCACGACCATCTTGTATGATAGAAATATCTACAATAGATTTTGCATCATCAAATCCAGACTGTGTAATAGGACCTTCTGTATTCGTACTGTGTTGCAATCCAATAGTGTAGTTTGATGCCAAACTAATGTTGTATATAGCAAATACTATGAGCAATACCCCTAGTCATCTAAAGACTTTTTGTCATCGTTTTCACTGTAATGCTGCAGTCAAGCCACCGATAGATAGTAAGCCTGGCAAAGTACCCAATGCAAATCCTAGCATCGTCAAAGCTCCGACCCAAAAATTACCTGTCGATGCTGCATACGCCTGTGCTATAATTGTGAATCCACACGGCACAAAAAATGTCGCCATACCTGCTACTCCAGACTCGATATACACTCCTTTGTCCTTTCATCGTCTGCTAAAATATCTCTGCACACTTTTGGGGAATCCTATGTGATAGGCAGATATTTTTGGGAACAATTGTGTCAACTGGAGGCCAGACAAGAGCATGACTATTCACACAATAAGGAATAATATCATATATCATCGATCACTGATTTGTAATGCGCTTCCTAGCAAACCCAATAGTCCTCAAAATCATGCAAATCCCACCAATCTACCTATGTGAAAATACGCTTGTGGCTTGAACTTTTCTATATATGTCTGCTGCTGATGTTGTTGTGATCGCTTGGCTGCCAGTGACAATATAATGCCTCAGACAACTGCCATACAACTGCTAAATCATGCTATCAATCAGACTAATAACATCCCAGAAAATCCGGTAGCGTTTTTTATATTCCATAATGACGTACTATCTGTAGCCATGAAGATATATGACAGGACAGCAATAACTACTGCGGATATACCAACATCCCTCCATATCCTTGTATCGCTTGTGACCCAGGATTTTGGTTCGTGACCAAGAACGTATCCACTATTGATTATAATTTTCTCAATCTGAGATAGTGGTATATTTTGCTTTGTATGGTCGATATCTACCTTGCCTGTGACATGATTGACATGCACTTTGTGTACACCTGGGATGTCAGACAAAGCATCTTCTATCAATATTTCACAACTGCGACAGTGCATACCTTTGACATAGATAGTTGTTGTTGTCATAGATGAAATTTTTTAGATAAATAATTACAGTGTTGTTTTCTTGAGTCTTAAGCTATTTATTACCACACTCACACTACTCATTGCCATTGCTAGTCCTGCGAAGATAGGATTAAGCAAAATAGGATAAAACAATCCTGCAGCAAGAGGTATCCCTACCATGTTATAGATGAATGCCCAAAAAAGATTTTGCTTAATTGTTGTCATTGTTTTTTTTGAGAGCTTAATTGCTTTTACAATCTTACCAATATCTCCAGCTAAAAGTGTCATATCGGCAGTTTCTATGGCTACATCTGTACCAGTTCCCATCGCGATTCCTACGTCAGCTTCGGCAAGTGCAGGAGCATCATTTACACCATCACCACACATTGCCACAATCATTCATTCTTCTTTCAATGAACGAACAACGTCAGCTTTTTGATGTGGTAACACTTCTGCTCTCACGTCATCTATTCAGACGAGAGAAGCAATATGCTCAGCGGTTTGTTTGTTGTCTCCCGTCAGCATTACTGACTTTATTCAGAGGCGATGAAGTTCGGCTATTGCCTCTCTCACATTATCTTTGATAGTGTCGGCAATTCCAAATATAGCTTTTACCTCTTTATCTGTAGCAAGAAATATTGGAGTCTTCCCTTGAGAAGTGAGAGTATGAATATCTTTGAGATCATACTTGACCCCTATATCGTCCATGAGTTTTATATTACCTGCATACCATGTAGCAG
>CAZEYI010000137.1:0-2838 GCA_964516785.1 uncultured Candidatus Peribacteria bacterium | reverse complement strand
TACTATCGGTGAATTGGGTAACGAAGAACACAAAAACGTCGTTATCGGTAAAGCTGGTAGACAAAGATGGATGGGTCGCAAGCCAAAAGTATTGGGTATCAACATGAACCCAGTGGATCACCCACACGGAGGTTGAGAAGCACACTCAGATATTGGTTTGAAGAAAGGTATTAAGTCGTTTACTGGTAAGAGAGTATCTGCTGGTATGAAGACAAGAACCAAGAAGAAGTGGTCAGATAAGTTCATCGTATCGAGAAGAAATGCTAAGAACAGTAGTGGTAAATAATAGTACTTTACTTGTAAAGCTCACATACACAGATGGTTAGATCCCTCAAAAAATGATTCTATATCAGACCAAAATTTAAAGCCAAGATCGACGCAATGGTCGCTTCTGGTGACAAAAAGGTCCTCAAAACACGAGATAGATCAACACAAATATTGCCAGAGATGATCGGATTTACATTCGCAGTACACAACGGCAAACAATTTATCAGTGTCTATGTGACAGAAGATATGATTGGCCACAAGCTTGGTGAATTCGCTCCAACAAGAAACTTTAGAGGGCACCCATTCTAAGAATATTCATTTTACATTCCTAAAGTATTTGTGTTAATGATTACGAGAAGTTTGACAGCAACACTCAAATATGCATTGATATCAGACAAGAAAATGTCTTTGATAGCTAAATTAGTCCAAGGGAAAAAAGTGGACGAAGCATTGAGAGTATTGTCGTTTACACCAAAAAAGGCAGCGAAGATATTACATAAAGTAGTGAAATCTGCTGCAGCAAATGCTACGACAAATGCTGACGCTGTGTATGACTCTCTCTATATACAGACCATTAACGTAGGTACATGACCAAAGATAAAGAGAATGAGATTTGCAAGTAGATCTAGAGTCCACGGCTATCTCAAACATAGATCATTCGTGAGAGTTGTTTTAGCTTCTAAGTAATCCATCATCAGATGTGACAAAAAGTCCACCCATTGGGTCTCAGAATAGGTACCATGAAGTCATGGCCAAGCGAACGATTTGCAAAAGACAAAAAGTCTGCTGCAGCTTTCGTTGTAGAAGATATCAAGCTTAGACAATATCTTGATAAAAAATTCAACAACGCAGGTGTCGCAAAAGTCATCATAAGAAAGACAGGTGTTGATATCGAACTTATTATGTTCACGTCAAAGATCGGTTCATTTATGGGCAAGAACGGCGAAAAGGTAAAAGAACTTGAAACAGAATTGTTTGCTAAGTTTGGTAAGAAGATCAAAGTAACGCTCAAAGAAGTAAGAATCCCAGAGTTGTCTGCTAAGATCATGGGTGAATATATCGCCAACCAATTGGAAAATAGAATGCCATTCAGAAAAGTAGCAAAGAATGTTCTGCAAAAGGTTATAGAAAAATGAGCAGAAGGTATCAAGATACAGATTGGTGGAAGATTGGGTGGTACAGATATCGCTAGAACAGAAAAGTTCATCGATGGAAGAGTGTCTCTCCAAACATTCAGATCAGATATTGATTATCACTATCTCCAATCTCACACAAAGTATGGTGTGTTGGGAGTAAAGGTATGGATTGCCAAAGGTACATTGTATCAGAAAGCAAATAAGAAAGCAAAAGCTACTATCGAACTATAACATCATACTGTTTATCTATCATACAAATAATTATCATGTCTCTCTTAACTCCGAAAAGTTGGAAATATAGAAAAGAGCACGTCAGAAAAGTGATAGGAAAAAGTTCTAGAGGAACTACCGTATCATTTGGTGAGATTGGTCTCAAAGCAACTACTCCAGGCTATATTACTAGTAGACAGCTTGAAGCAGCCAGAAAAGTAATTGTAAGACACATCAAGAAGGTTGGTAAAGTTTGGATCAGAATCTTCCCAGGAGTTCCATTGACCAAGAAAGGTTTGGAATTACCGATGGGATCAGGTAAAGCTGATGTAGAACAATACGCTGCAAGAGTACGTGCTGGTAAGATGTTGTTTGAAGTAAGTGGTTTGGAGCCAGAACTCGCGTATGAAGTATTGACAAGCGCATGCAAAAAATTGCCAGTGAAGTGAAGAGTAGTTACAAAAGGAGAAATAAGATAATTGTTTTTATTCCAGAAATCTCTTATTCCTATGAAAGGTAGAAAAGAATTTATGAAAGATCTGTGATCCAAGGCCGTCAAGGAACTTGTGAAGTCTAGGAGAAAGCTCCAGGATGAGCTCTATGCGCTCAAAATGAAGCATGCTATGAAGGGTCTTAAACAGACGCATTCTTTGAAAGATCTCAAAAAAAAGATAGCAAGGATCAACACTGTTTTAACTGTTAAAATCAGCGAAAACTATGGCAATTCTATGAAATAAAAATCCTAAGAGTATTAAAGAACTCATAGGTATTGTCTCAAGTGACAAAATGAGCAAAACTCGTGTTGTCGTTGTACAAACAGATAGAACTCACCCTAAATATAGGAAGACGTACAAGGTACAGAAAAAGTACTACATACATGATGAAAGTGATGCATCTCATGTAGGTGATACAGTGAGATTTAGAGAAGCAACTCCACTCAGCAGATTAAAAAGACGAAATCTCGTAGAAATAGTAACCAAGGCACAAGTCATCTAGTTTTATACCTATCTAATTTGGTACCATGCTTCAAAATGAATCATCAGTCATTGTCGCAGACAATACTGGAGCAAAGCTTGCAACGATATTCAGAATCCTCAAAGGATCTAACGCTAAGACAGCAAAAATAGGTGATATGGTAGTTGTTGCTATCAAAGAATCTACTGCTAGCGCTGTAGTCAAGAAAGGAGAAGTATCTCGTGCAATTATTGTAAGACAGAGAAAAGAA
>CAZEYI010000136.1:0-2854 GCA_964516785.1 uncultured Candidatus Peribacteria bacterium | reverse complement strand
AGAAAATGGTAAAAAGGTTTTGATCAAGGGCGGCGCACTTCCTGGTAGCGTCGTAGATTGTCGTATTGTAAAAAGAAGAAAGGATTATGTCGAAGCACATATCGTGATGGTGAAGTCGTATGATCCTGCGTACGCTGATGGAGAGATCTTCTGTCCACACTACTATATCCCGCTTGGCGTCAGCAAAGAAAACGAAAAGACGCACAAGATATGATGTGGTGGATGTAAGTGGCAGATACTCAGTTATGGCAAACAATTGGAGATCAAAGAATCTATCGTCCGTGAGAGTTTCAGAAAATTGGATGGCATAGATTTTTTGCCGATAGTCCCATCGCCACTCATCAAAGGATATAGAAACAAAATAGAGTTTAGTTTCTGAAAATATATCTCACAGAGAGATGATTTGCATGCAGAACGGAATTTGTGATTTCATAAACAGGGAGAATTTAGCAAGATCGTGGATGTAGATAGTTGTGGATTGATAGATGTAGAAAGCAATAAGCTGTACGAATATATGAAAAAACTCTGCTCAGAGTCCGGTATTCCTGTCTATGATCAGATGAGACATAGTGGATTTTTTAGGCATCTGGTACTCAGAAGAGGCGTCAATACAGATCAGTTTTTGATCAATCTTGCTGTTGCTGACTGAGGTATTAGTGATGAACAACGTGCTGTGTGGGATACCTTTGTGGCTAATTTGAAAAAAGACGAATACCTCACCAAGACGGTCAATACTTTTGTAGTAACGTACAACAATGGATTGGCAGATATTATCAGAAGTGATAATTATAGAACAGAGCTCCTTCGAGGAGATGGCTATATGTTTGAAAAACTCCTCTTCCCGACTAAAGATCCTCAAGAATATGCAGAACTCAATTTTAGGATATCTCCATACTCTTTCTTTCAAACAAATACGGTGGGTGCACAGCAATTGTTTTGGCATGCAGCACAGATGATAGGACTCTTGCGTCATGATACTATATTGGATCTCTACTGTGGTGCAGGAAGTATCGGCTTAAGTTTCCTCAAAATGGGGATCGGGAAATCAGTGATTGGGATCGAAACAGTGTCTGAATCCATATCGGATGCCTGGCACAATGCAAAAATAAATGGCATGGAAGAACACGCAATGTTCTTGGTTGCACAAGCAGAAAAGATGTTTGTTCTACATCCGCAACTCACTGATAAGTGTAAAAATCTTGGGCTCATCATCGTGGATCCCCCGAGAGAATGATTGCACAAAAATGTAGTCGATTTCCTCATCCGTATGAAGCAAGAATATCAGAGCAAAATATTGTATATCTCCTGCAACCCGGTAACTATGGCGAGAGATATAGAACTATTTGCAGAGGCTAATATTCACTGTAAAACACTCCAAGCCGTTGATATGTTCCCTCATACGCACCATATCGAGGTGATTGGCGTACTATAGAGATTGACATTTCGTGGTATAATGTTATTATAGGTTTCATTTATCTTACTTAGGAAGATATGACTACTGTAGCGATAGCTCAAAATATGTCTGAACTTGCTAAAGCAAGAAATACAGAACAACTTAGTAGATTAGAAAAAATCGAAGAGTATTCGTCAAGTATATATTCTATTCTTGAAAGTCCTACTGCCTTTATAGCTAAAGATATTTTGAAGGAAATCCCTCAAAAAACTATTAGCAAGATACAAAAAGATCTTAGGACTCTTATGTCTGATGCAACAAATCACGTTATGTGGCTTAAGTGACAGATCAATACTATACCAGCAAAAGAACTCAATCCAATGATTGCGTATATAGAACCAGAAACCGATAAATTCTTATTATCTGCTGAAGAAGTACTGAATAGGTTTACTAGATTACAGAAATAAATACCTGCATGCATAGTATTTTCGATCTCGAGAAACTCGAGGCATATAGAAAAGAATTTGAACTCCAGCCGTATAAGATCAAGCAGATCATGGTGGAGATTTTCAGTAATTCCAATGTGGATTTTGATGACATGACGACATTATCCAAGGAGATGAGAGCGCAGCTCAAAGAGCGTTTTTTCGTCGTGCCATTGACGGTCAATAAAGTAATCGAAGACGACGAAACAAGTAAATTTCTCCTCCAAACCGCAGATGGTAATATCGTGGAAGCAGTGCTCATGTACCACTTTGATAAAGATATAACCTATGAAAAAAGACTCAATAGAATGACATTGTGTATTTCATCGCAAGTAGGATGTAATGTATGATGTATCTTTTGTGTCACAGGGAAATTGGGGCTTAAGAAAAATCTAGACTGGACTGAAATACTAGGTCAAGTGCTCTATATCAACAATTATATCAAAAAGAAATTGGGCAAAAAAGAAGATGGCACTTTGCACAAAGTAAGAAATATCGTCTTCATGGGCATGGGCGAGCCGATGATGAATTATCCAAATGTAAAAAGAGTATGTGAATATCTCACGGATACAAAGTATCTGGGGCTTTCGCGCAAGCGCGTAACAATTTCTACTTCAGGTGTGGTGCCACAGATAGAGAAATTTATCGATGATAATCTGCCTGTGAGTCTCGCATTTAGTCTCCATGCCCCTGAGCAAAAATTGCGTGAAGAACTAGTCCCTACGATAGCAAAATTCTATACTTTGGATAAATTGATGGAGACATTTGATAGATATACTGCCAAGACTGGCAATGATATCTTCTATGAATATGTGATGATTAAAGATAAGAATGATACGGACCAGATGGCTCATCTTACTGGTAAATTACTCAAATGAAGAGCTGCTCATCTCAACCTCATACCATACAATGAAAATCCTATGATCAAGCTTGCAGAATCTGATCCCAAACAAATCAGACGCTTTCAAAGTATCGT
>CAZEYI010000135.1:0-2919 GCA_964516785.1 uncultured Candidatus Peribacteria bacterium | reverse complement strand
TACAATAAAAATAGAAGCAGCGGATGTGGATGAACAGGGCAATATAATGTGAGCAAGATGAAACGTAGAAAAAGATAGTAAACTATATATAAGAAATCTCAAAAGAAGTTATTTCACGAAAGAAATTTATGCTGAAGCGATCAATAATTTTACTGGCGGTTCAGCTAATGCTACAGGATTTATAACCGCAGCAGACTATAGTATATTATCAGGAAAATTGGTAGAATTTATTACTAAAAACAAAAATGAGATCGTCAAAAAAAACTTCAATCTCGAAGATAGTATCTTGTTGTGATTTGATAACCTCATTACCGGAGAAGTGATAAATGTTGTGATAGATAGCAAAAAACAAGATACGAAACAACCTATCCTGAAATGATATGTCATAGCCCGCATGTACTTCCATTATATAACATGGACAGATATGCAGTGAGTGATAAATAACTATGTAAAGCAAAGACCTTCCGACAAAGTAAGTTTAAATACTATCGACAAAAGTAGTCTTACCTTCTTCAATGAAGTCAAACAAATCGATAACGTCTATAGTATACCTACACAGATAAATCTAGTGCAGTGATACAATTTCGACAAAGATGTAAATGGAGTAGCTGCAAGTATAAGATCTCGTATTGTTGGTATGGACAAAGACCTAGCCAAAGACGTCATTATTTCATACCCAGAGATATCAACAGTAAGAGTAGCTATTAGACCACCACGATACACCTCGCTTCCGAGACTCAAATCTCGTATAACAATCAAAGTACAAGAAAACGAATAAAGGCTTTAATTGAAGAAATAAATATGTATACTATTGACATATAAATCTTTTTCGATTCAAGAAAATAGTATGAAAATAATTGATTTATATCAAATGGGGGCACTGCCGCAGACTAGTCACATCCCAGTAATCAATGCTGGCATGGGGCATTTTTCCTATACGGCAATGAGTATGTTGCCCTACGATCGAAGAGAAGACGCCTTGCAAGAAGATAAGAAAAATATCATAAAACAACGACAACGATACGAAAAATATAGAAAAGAAAATAACATTCCCCTATTGGATGCGACAAGCACACGGGAAGAAAAAACTGATGAAAAACAGATATATCATATGACAGGTATGGATGCAGTCGCATCTATGAGTGATCTCAAAAAAATATACAAAGGTGGCGTCAGAATTTTTCAACCACGACGAGAAGAAAGTAATGCTCGAGGAGAATCGTATCGTAGTGATGTCGGTGGGCTAAACCAACGAGGCATACAGGCCATACAACGATTGGCATCACAAACAGCTATCATAGATTGCACAAACGCACATACTATAAGTATAATAGAATTATTGGAGATATATCACAAACCCGTAATACTTCGCTCCAGCAGCAGATCATTACACGCTAGTGTATATAATTACGAAGATGATCTTATAGAGCGTATCCTAGATCAGTGATGATTGTTGTGTATCCCGTTGGATCAGCATAACCTGGGAGACAATACCATAGATACATGGATGAAACATATCAGATATGCCATCAGCAAACGATGAGACAAGAATATAGCATTTGCCTCAGGTTGGAATGCAACGCTAAGTACAAGCTATATAGAATGGGCCAGTCATACCCAAGATATCAGTCATATAGCAGAACAACTCACCAAAACCTTTGGTAAAAAAACCACAGAAAAAATCCTGCGAAACAACGCATATCATTTTCTCAAGAAACATTTCGCAGGCAAGAAGGAAATTAACTAATGATGATGTTCCCCCAAATCATCATCTCACAATATGGCTCATTCATCCATATCAGTTTTGATAGTCATGCGAAGTTCAGAAGTAATCAAGATAGTGCATAATCCATGAAGCAATATCCAAACCGGCAACATCGATACAATGCGTGCCACAAGATCAACATTAGCTCACTGTCCTATCAGTCATAGTATAACATCTTGCGAAAGTCCAAGCCCAGAAAGCACAATCCATAACGTCAACAGCATGCTGCTTGCCGCCAAAGGGACCAATAAAATATAAAGTGCTCTTTGTAAAGAATCTTCCCCAGGCATGCGCACAGTAATTTGCGATTGTTTATAAAGCACAAACAAAAGAACAAAATATATGATCAAGACAATAGTAGCTTTTGCGGCGGTAAGAAATCATGCTAAACTTGCATAAGAAATTCAGATAAATACCGCATCACCATTCCTGGACAAATATCACACCAATAGATCAATACTCTGCATAAATGCCAAAGATATAGTTCCCAAAATATAGTTCCCCAAAACAATTTTGATCATATTTTCCAATCACAAAACGACAGAAATCACCACCAAGACAAGAGCAACCGCTATAAATACATAACTAACAATATTTTCCATACTACCAACAAAGATTGCAAAACACAGCACATTATATAAGGTGCTAGTACTATTTACATACAGCTTTGCATGGCCTTTGCAAGAAGAGCTTTTACGCTCCTAGAGATAATTGTAGCCATCGCCGTTATAAGCGTGGCATTAAGTACCGCAGTATATGTACTCAACAATAGTACACAATTTTTGCAAACTACAGAAATCAAAATTAAAAACATGAACATAGCAAGAGAAGGTATGGAAGCGATGTTTCAAATCAGAGATACAAATCGACTAAGACGATCCAGTAATCTAAACGAATGCTGGCTCAAGATAGATCCTCTGGTAGACAGTGGTGCAATAGGTTGCGCAAATGATGCATGGATGTCGAGCGGCTATTATATACTTGAACAGACAGAACAAAATCAAACCAAATATTTTAAACTCACTCCACTAACAGCTCCTATAGATTATACAGACGGCATACAAGAAAGTGAGTCTATGATAGCCGTATGTGAAGACATAGATGGACGATATGCTTGCAACGATACCGGAGCAAATACACGAAGGATAATCGAG
>CAZEYI010000134.1:0-2947 GCA_964516785.1 uncultured Candidatus Peribacteria bacterium | reverse complement strand
TGATATGATAAGGCTATCGGTGCGATAAGTTTGATATTTGGATCACCAAGAAGATATTGCGGTCCGTCCTTGAAATTGACATAAGGGACGAGCAAACTGTTTGTATCTATACTTTGGCTAGCCGCCATTTGGTTGATCCTGGAAATAGTCACTGCTCACAATGCTATCGATCCGATCAATACAAAAAATCAGATAATCGTACCGGTCATATAGCCAAATTTTGGCCTATTTTTCACTGTTACGAGTCTATATGCATTGACGACAAGCAATCCCAATCAGACGAAGAAGAGAAATCCGAAAAACAATATCGTAAATGTCTGCAACAATTTTTGCACTGTTCATCTATCGAGTCCAATGCTCGCATATTGATCAGGATTTTGGATGATCATATACATCACTATCGCTGCGAGACCGACAAGCAATACGAGAAAAACCACACAGCCTATCAAGAAAGTTCCCATAGACAATTTGGTCCCAGCTTTCTTGACTGGGATAGGTGCTTTGCTTGGTGCTGCAGGTGCAGCAGCAACAGGCTGTGTTGCAGGCACTGCTTCAGGACTTGGTGTGCTAGGAGGAGTATTTTCTGGGGATGTTTGGTTATCATTTTTGTTTCCCATCCTCAAGAATGGATCTATGACCATACATATACGGTGAGGAGTAAATTTATCAGCTATATAGAGAAAATATACTGATATGCAAATTGTAATACGCATGACAAGCCATTTCATGACATATTTTTTTATATTTGTGTTTTTTGTCAAATCAAAGTGCTGTATGGTGAGTCGCAAGATTGCACACAACAATAATCTACACTATAATTGACGTAAGATTTATATCTTGGTATCACACATGAAAAAATTGCACTCTTTTATCAAGCATCTTGTAGCCATATTGCTGGGAACAGTCTTGGTTGGGATGTCTGTGTACGCAGTACAGATTCCTACTTCGCTCAATAATGCGCTCCAGTATATCATGGAGACCATCTGGACGAGTGATGGAACTGCTTCTGGTACGACCAATGTCCAAATATGGACTGGATGAATTTATATTGCCACTGGTTTTTTGCAAAATGGGAATGCGTGGAACAATATGTCTTTGGGATTGGACACATCAGGTAATGTCGTCTATGTACCTGGATCATCCTCTACCCCAATATTTTCTCTAGCGAGCAATTTTATACCTAAGTTGGATTCGCTTGGTTCTGCACTTGAAATAAGTGTGATGTACCAAAGTGGCTGACTTATCTGAGTCAATAAAACCAATCCTACAAGATCCGTAAATATACTGGGAGATTTCTTAGTAGAAACACAAGGACTCAATGTGACATACCAATACAACTTTCTCAATAGCAACACAGGGTTGTGATATCCTGCTGTCGATATAAATACATCACCAAGATGTAGCTGTGATATCAATGCAACTACAGCAGACTGTAATTCTCCTTCGTTCTCTTCATTGACTGATCAAGGATTTTATTGTGTAGATCTTACAGTACTCAATAATGGTAATAACTACGACCATAATGTATATACTAGACAAACTATAGGTATACCAAGTGCCGTACTTTCTACGTCTGGCGCAAATGTATGAGTAGGTACTGATGATCCACAAACAAGTTTCCATGTGGAAGGTGGCGCAGTATTATTTAATGGCACTAGTGGCACAATACCTAACTTGTGAACTGGGACAAGATTTGTCTGGACTCCAAGCAAGGCTGCATTGAGAATTTGATTTGTGGATGGACCATGGCGAGATGACATGTATATAGGAGCATATAGTAATGTACTCTGATGATATAATAATATCGCATTCTCTGGATCATATGCTGTCATAGGATGAGGTTCAGGAAATTTTGCAGGAAATGGTTTAGGTCATGTAGTGGTAGGATGAGAAGGCAACAACGCATCCTCTGCTATATTCACAGATAATTATGTCTTTATTGGTGGATGATACTTCAATAGCGCAAGCGCTGGTAATGGACTCACTCTTGTAGGATGATACAACAATAGTATCAGCAAACCTTTCTTGGGTGGTACACAACCACACTATGCTACATTGGTAGGTTGATTTGACAATGAGATCTACAATGGGCCATTATGATTTATCGGTTGATGATCTGGTAACTATGTAGAAGGGACAGCAAGTTCTATACTTGGTGGTGAGAAAAATAGAGTAAGTGCACATTATGGTGTTGCACTCGGTAAAAATGCACAAGTCTTACATGACAATAGTTTTGTATGGAATAACACAGGAACATTTGCAACTACGACTACTGGGCAGTTCTTGATCAATGCATACAATGGAGTAGGAATAAATACTAATACAAACTTATATACAATAGCTGGTATGCCTGTCTTCCCTGGACTTAATGTTAGTGGACGAATTATGTCTAACTTCAACATACTATCTAGAGGGATTAATGTCTATGATTCTCAAAACAATGGTGTAGCAGATATACGAAATGATGGAAATGGATCGATGTATTTGTACTCATGAGGGATTTATACTGGTACTAATAGACAAGTGATCATACAAGGAAATGGTGGATGATTATTTAATTCATCAGATTTGGATGTGGTTATAAATCCTTATGGGTGAGGACGATGAAATCCTCAGGCTAATGTAGGTATCGGACTACTAGATCCTCAGTATAAACTCCATGTCAATGGTGTTGTAGCGTGAGTAGGTGCATATTTAAACTTATCTGATGGTAGATATAAAACTAACGAAACTCCTATTACCGATGCTCTGAACAAAATCTCTTCACTCCAAGGTATATCATACCTATGGGATATAGAAAGCTATCCTACGATAAATTTTGATAACAATACACACCTTGGATTTATAGCACAAGATGTTGCGGCTGTGATCCCTGAAGCTGTGTCATTGGGTGATGACGGGTTTTATAGTATGGACTATAGTTCTATCATACCTGTTCTTGTAGAAG
>CAZEYI010000133.1:0-2956 GCA_964516785.1 uncultured Candidatus Peribacteria bacterium | reverse complement strand
TGTCGTTGATTGGTTTCGCTTGTCTGTCGATACGATGGTATGGCAAAATTGAGATGAGTCGTTTGTACTGTTTGTGTTGGGATAGATCCACAAGCAGTCAATCACATCAAACATACAATAGCTATAAGTAGTTTGTTGGGCATCTATTGGATGAACATATAGATAATAGCAAGAATAACTCCTATGGATATGCCTACGATAAATGATTTGATGGAGATAGTTTCCTTTTCTTCACTACTACTGAGTTGTGACAATATGTATCCTATCATAATACCTGCGAATACAAGGTATCCTGGCAATAGCATTTGTTTGGCTATGAGAAAATATTGTGTGCCTAAAATAATTTCTCATCTCAAAAATAATAGTCCGATGAGGATAGTAGCAAAGAAGAAGAATCCTTTTATGACTTCAAAAAATATTTGCATATGTCTATAATAACCAAAGGATAATTAATTTGTTTCTGTTCCGTCAGTGATTTGTTTGAGGATATCTTCGATAAGTTTGATGTCCTCTTCAGTCACATTGTCGCCACTGAGGACAATATTTTGTTGTGCTTCAAGTTTTGCTTTGAATTCTTCGTCAACTACTGTAGATCCTGTTGCGTTATCGATAGCGTCTTGTGTATTGGTTGCATCTGTTTGTTCTGTTGGAACATTTTCGTCTGCCCCAGTGAGTGTGTCTACATCTCCTGTTATTTGCTCCATATCATTTGTTGGTGTTTGTACATAGTTATTGTATCCTCGATATGCAGCTGCAGCTAGTACTGCTAAGACGATAATGGTTGCTAGGAACTTTTTCATTTTTTTTGTTGTGTAAAAATAAAACAACATATGGGTATGTGTAGTGCTTTGTATGCGGAAAGCAACTGTTATTTATTTTTTAAGATTTGTCTGAGTTGGAAGTCGGCATCACCTGCTGTGCATAGGATGACAATACTGTTTGTTGGCGTGGTAGTGATGATGTCTTCTAGTTGTGCGATCGTTGTGTAATATGGAGCATTGCATTGTGCTGCAAAGAGTTGTCAGAGTTCAGTGATATTATTTGCTTTTTTGCTAAATTTTTGAGTGAGCTCTTCGAGATTTTCTCTGGCAGTGTACATGTCGTAGATATATGCTTGGTCAAATTTATTCATAACTTGTACGAAATGATCTCGGTCTTGGAGAACTCTTTGTGCTTGGTGTGGTTGAAAGATACACACCAATTTTTTTTCAGGATATTTTGCTTTCATGACGTGATATATTGCATCGATAGATGATGCCATATGTGCGTAGTCGGTATAGATAGCGTTAGTGTTTACTTCTCCCAGATATTCCATTCTTCTTCGGAGACCAGCAAAATCTGATCGAACTGTTTTTCGATTTATCATATTGGGTTGTATGCTTTCTAGGCATGCGTGAACAAGTGAACCGTTGGTATTATTGTGGTTACTGAGGTGTGAGATATTTTGTGCTTGTGTTTTTATTTTTTGCACTTTATCATCTGATCGCGCAGTGATATCATCAGCTATGAAAACTTTTCTCTTAGTCCTGTCTATGAGAGATGTAAATGCATTGATATAATCTGCTTCGTCTTTGTAATAATCGGTATGATCCAGTTCTATATTTGTAATGATAGAGTAATCGAGATCCAGATGGAGAAAATGTCTTCTGTATTCGCAGGCTTCGATGATAAATAAATATTTTTTGAGCTGTGTGGTATCTAATCCTTTGCCTGTGCAGATGTGGTGAAGGACATTTGCAAGAAACGATTTGTGTGTCGGATTTATATAATAACTCTGATTTCCTAAACTTGGGACGAGCGCACCAAGAATGCCTCCAGCACAATCTGGAAGACTCTTGCTCGCTGCGTGGATCATGAGTGCGGTGGTAGAACTTTTGCCGTTGGTGCCTGCGATGCCGATGGATACAAAATATTTGCTTATTTCTCCAAGAAATTCGAAATAGTTGGCAACGAGCATACCTTTGGGGTATGATGAGGATATCTCTTTGGCTTGTTTGACTTCAGGACTATCGACTGCTGCTGCAGAATATATGACAGCATCGCCTGGATTGATTTTTATCTTGCCATGACCGTAGGTGATAGGGATTCATCTTTTTTCAAGATTTTGTGTGAGTTGACTTACTGCTGTATCAACTCAAATAATGTTGGTATAGCCACAATCCAAAAACATGCCTGCGATGCCAGACATTCCTGTTCCTCCTATACCTATACATACTATTTTGTTTTGTGGTGTCATACTGCTATGGTATTGAAGAGGGATTTGTTTACAATATAGATTGTTTATTTGATGTTGTGAATTGGTAATGGCGGTAGTATACTTGGGTTTGGGTTCCAATATAGGAGACAGAAAAAAATATTTGATAGATGCATTGGAAGAATTGCAACAGGCAGGACTAGCAATTGACACTGTAGCGTCGTTGTATGTATCACGTGCATTGTGATTTGAAGGAGCAGAATTCTACAACACGGTAGCTCGTTTATCGACTAAGCTAGATCCGTATCAATTATTGACAGTGGTACAAGCGGTGGAAGAAAAAATGGGCAGAATGCGTAGTGCTGAATGATATGCAGATAGGACATTGGATATCGATATATTGTTGTATGATGATATGGTGTTTAGTGCATCGGATTTGACTATACCACACAGAGCGATAGGACAAAGAGACTTTGTCTTAGCGCCATTAGTGAGCATCGATCCAAAGGTTATGGATCCGATGTTTGATCAAGAATTTGCGGCTGTATTGGAGGCTTTGCCAGAAGAACAACGCACTATATTGGATGTGATCCATGGTTGGTATGAAGTACCGGTTATTAAATAATGGTTCTGAATAATTTGCTTTCACGGTCACCCTACAAGTTAGGGTGATTTTCTTTTGTTCTTTTTGTCATTGCCAGCAAGATGCCTTCGGCGATTTACTTTTTTTCTTCCAGCAAAAAAAAGTAAACAAAAAATGCC
>CAZEYI010000132.1:0-3037 GCA_964516785.1 uncultured Candidatus Peribacteria bacterium | reverse complement strand
AAGGGAACCGTCCAAGAGATGGTGTCTTAGTTGCTTATACTCCTTCTAAGGTAGCAATATTTTGGGCAGGGAATACTGATGCAACACCGTTAAATAAGAATGCATTTGGAGGTACTATCAATGGTGCAGAAATGAAATCATTCTTTGGTTGGTTGCGTGATAATAATCAGATTACCAATGAAAATATGACAGCTGTTGATGTCGCTGAAGTTCAAGTTTCTAAGATATCATGAAAATTGGCTGGAGACAGTACCCCAGGTGAATTTATTGTCAGCTCTAAAGCTTACGCTGAAACTAGACCATCAAGTGTAGACGGATGAGCAACAAGGATACAATATGATACTTTGTGTAATGGTACTCTTAGTCCGTACACTCCATTGGCTGAAAGATGAGAATGATTTGTTATAGATCCTGTGAGCTTTATGCCAAGCAGTATGGATTTGGCGGATATCAGACTTTGGTTTAGTAGAGGAAGTAAGGCTGGCACAGGTTGGATTAATGAACTTTCAGCTGATCAAAAAGGACAAGTGTCTCGTACTACATTTAATTATCCAAATGTATTTGTAGCAGCTCCTACTGAAGCGTGTCCTGAAAGAATTGCTACCGCAGATACTAATATCAAGTTATCTATAGTTTCACCTGCCTCTGCTGGTAGTATTGCTCGCAAGTCTGCAGTTACTTACCGTATCGAATGACCTAGAAAGATCAAAGAAGTTATCGTCCATGCAAATGATGTAGAGATAGGTAGAATGAGATATGCAAAGGCCAGAGACAACATTACTGATCTTATCCCAGTCAATGTACCAACTTCTGTTGCTGAATGAACTATTACTTTGAAAATAATAGCTGTCGATACTGATAGTTTCTCTAATGAAGTGACTACATCTATCAAATTGGTCGGCACAGATACTGTCGCTCCCAAGTTTGAAAATGCCAAGGTTATTACTGCTGCTGACGGTACTAAAACTGCTAGATTGTTCTTCTCTGATGATGTGTCTTATATTGCAGGAGGTAAAGTTATGCAAGGAACTACGAAGCTTGCGGATGTGAAATCTAGCTTAGTTTCTTTCCCTATTACTACGGTAGGTAATGTGGATGTAACTGTGACCGATGCGTACAACAATACACTTACACAAACAATTAATTTGGCGAATTATTAGTCATGATCATATTGGCATCTTCTTCTCCAAGAAGAAAAGAACTCATGGAAAAAATGGACATCTCCTTTGTTGTAGTTCCTAGTCCTTATGAAGAAGACAACAATCTGCATGCAGATCCTTCATTGTTAGTACAAACCTTGTCTTTGGGTAAAGCACAAGCGATTGCTCAAGACTATCCTACGGATATTGTCATAGGTGCAGATACTATAGTATATGCTGATAAAATTTTGGGGAAACCAAAATCTAGAGAAGATGCGAAGTCAATTTTGCGTCATCTATCTGGGACTACACATAGTGTTTTTACTGGAGTTAGTATGGTACAAATTTCTTCCGAAAAAACGTTCCAGAAAGTAGTAGAGAGTAAAGTCACTTTCCATCATATTACGGATGCAGACATTGAACGATATATCTCCAATGAAGATGTCATGGGGTACGCGTGAGCTTATGCTATACAAAATAGAGCTATGATGTTTGTTGAAAAAATAGATGGAGATTTGTCTGCGGTTATAGGACTACCTATGGCTGTTGTGAAAAATATGTTACAAGAATTTTCTTAGGAATTATTTGCAGCTGATTGTTTTGAAAACTTTTTTCCCTTTTCTGAGTAGGAGGATGCTGTTAATGGCATCTTTTTTGGAAAAAGTTTTTTGAACATCATCGATTTTGACTTCATTGACATAGATGGCGCCAGCTTGGATTTGTTTCTTTGCTTCACCATTGGACTCGGTAAGTCATGATTGTGTGCATAGATCGAGAATTTTTTGTTCTCCAGATACAGTAATTCCGCCTGTAGCACATTGTAGAGCGCTTATGTCATCAGCGGACATTTGTTTTATGGCTTCTATCTTATCTTTGTTGCCAAACAAGGTCTCTGTAATGAGGATCGCTTGATCTGCTGCTTTAGTACCAAATACTGTTGTTACTACATATCTGGCTAGTTGTTGTTGGCCGTATCTCGCACTAGGATCTTTTTTGTGTTGTGATGTGATAGTGTTGATTTCATCAAAATCTAGGAGCGTAAACAATTTGAGATATCTTTCGACGTCTTCATCTGTCGTGTTCATGAAATACTGGTAGACGGAGAATGGCGTGGATTTATTGGGATCGAGCCAGATAGCGTTTCATTCAGATTTACCAAACTTCTTGCCTGTAGAATCCAGGACGAGAGGCCCTGTAGCACCATAGACTTCTTTGTCGAGTTTTTTTCTGATGAGTTCGACACCTGTTACTATATTACCTCGTTGATCAGAACCAGATATTTGGAGAGTTACATTATTATCTTCATAGAGTCTGAGATAGTCGTAGGCTTGCATAAGCATATAGCTAAACTCGGTGTAGGAGATATATTTATCCGGATCTTCAATTCTTTTTTTTACTGTTTCTTTGTTCATCATGCTGTTCACAGTGATGTATTTCCCCACATCCCTGAGAAATTGTACATATGACATCTTATCATAGAATTTTTGATTATTGATGACTTCAAATTTAAAGTCGTAGCCTGATAGATCTTTGAGATTTTTTAATATCCCTGTTACTTGTTTGGTGATAGCATCCACATTATGTTCGAGGGCTTTTTCGTCGAGGAAAGACCTTTCGCTTTCTTTCCCTCCTGGATCACCGATCATACCTGTTGCTCCACCGATGATAAGGTAAAGCTTGTTACCTTTTTTCATGTAGTTGACTGCCTGCATGAAGACTACCATATTCCCCAAGTGTAAGCTATCTGCTGTCGGATCACAGCCAAAATAAAAAGCTTGTCAGCCTTTGTCAAAGGTATCAAATACCGCTTCGTTGGTATGTTGGTAATTAAATCAGCGTTGTGTCAGCTCGTCGCGAAGATGCATCATATGTCTGTATATAAATAACTGTTTAGCTTG
>CAZEYI010000131.1:0-3038 GCA_964516785.1 uncultured Candidatus Peribacteria bacterium | reverse complement strand
TTCGCCACCTGCTTCAAAATCTACAGCAGCAAATCTCACCGTACCTGCTTGAGGTATTTGAGAATTGTTTGCCAAAGTATCAGAGTTAAGAGAAACATCTAGATCACCAGCTCTAACAACAACATCATCTTCATCATCAGTGTTGTCATCTTCGTCACCGCTACATTCAGCTGGACAGTCATCCAAACCTAGAGCACAAGAAAGTTGTACCATAGGATCTTGACATACGGCTGGAGTAGTTCCTTCTTCGTCAGCTCTTTGGAACATAACGAAAGCGTGGAATCTCAATGCCAATGCGCTTGGGTTAGAGATGTCATTCATGATGCCAGCATCTTGCAATGAAGCCATATGACCAGCATACCATGGATTACCACCAACATTAGCGTCACCATTTAAGATTCTGTCGATAACTGCAGCAAGTTCAGCTCTAGTAACCAATCCAGATGGATTGAAAACACCATTAGTGTTTACACCCATAAGACCGTACTGACATGCTTTAGTTACGTAAGCAAGAAGATCGCTTCCATTGAGACTAGCAGTGTCGTTGAATGAACAACTAGCTGAAGTATCCAATGAAAGTCCTTGAGCTTCAGCTGCAACAGATGCAACTTTAGCCAATTCTGCTCTAGTAATAGAGTCGTTCAATCTCGCGCCATCAATAGTAGCTTGAGTTGTAAGACCAGCGCCGAATGCGTAGTCGTATGCGCTTTCTTGTTCGCTGCTGTATGACGCCGCAAAGACGTTAGCAGGAACCGTAGACGCAACAACCATCACAGCAGCAACGCTTGCGAATAGTTTTTTGAATGTACTCATGTGTACGATTTTGTATAAAAAATAAAGTGTACGAATAAATTAGTAGGATGTATACTCTTCTAGTACCACTCCGGTTCTTACACCGGAATCCAATGGATGCGGTTTCAAAACTGCGTAATACTATAAAGTATATACAAATGCATTCTGTGTCTCCACACAGTAACGCTACTCACGATAGCAATTGTAGACACCATTGCAAGACAATTTTGACATTGTAGACATTCCAGTTCCGATGTGGGCAAATCTTGCGATCTGGACATGGTTGGTGATGTGCTACATGCATTATTGGCTAGTGTGGCGTCTCTATACACTAAAGGAGCCATCCTTACGCAGCTATATACGACCCAGATATACTATGTGTGACAAAAAAGTACGACTTTCGTGACATCGACATGTCGATATATTATAAAAGCTAGGTAGTACCTAGCTTTTTGTGTCTTTTTATTTACTTCCGTTTTTGTCTACAACATCTCTTTATTTGTTGACATATTGTTTTTTATGGGTGAGTTAATGGATATTTTGTCATCCTGAGTGAAGCGAAGGATATAGTGTAATTTTATACTCTGATTGCATTCAGAGTGACAAAGAAACCCAAGAGAGATAGGATTTGAACCTATACTATCAGCTTCGGAGGCCGATGTGCTAACCATTAACACTACTCTCTTATCTCAATAGGAGCCTTATGATGATGCATACTATATATAAAGTAGCCAATCGCAAGAACTATAAGTAAAGCAGCAAATCGTATGCGATCTACAACTATATATATGCCATGTGCTGCCGTCCATTGCGCTAAGTCCAGCATCCACTGTATAGGGTAAGCTCGGATATCCCAGTTTGGGACAATCGCTTTGCCCATAGATGCTAGAGTCAAGATGCCTACCCAGGGAGATACAATAATATTGGTCAAGATACTCAAGATATTGATCTGATAGGTAAAAAAGAGGAGAAATGGCATTACACCTAGACTTGCACCTATTGTAGCTGTGACATATCATAGCAATAGTTTATGTCGCTTGATGGCGATCTCAAAGCGTTGTATGTACTGCTGGACAAGTACGATCCCTATAATTGCACTGAAGCTAAGGGAAAATCATATATCGTAGACAAGGAAATATGGATTGTATGCTAACAAAGCTATCCATGCAATACCCAGTAAACGCCAAATATAGGTAGGTCTGCCGACAAACAATGCTGCAATACTGAGTATTCCCATAAGCGTCGCTCTCAGCACGCTGCTATCCGCGCCACATAATCGTGCGTATATGATCACAACGCAGCCTATGATAGCTAATCTCGCGTAGTATGGCACAAAAAATAATATAAGTTGTAAGACGATAACGATAAATGCTATATTTCATCAACTTACCGCTATCAGATGCACAAATCCACTATCTATCATGCGTTGATAATCGTCAGGTCGCAACAAAGATCTATCTCCGAGGAGTATGCCCAACATAATGGCGGCGGCAACTGAGGCATCGTCTGTAGCAATGCGCTTGCGAAGCCACTGTTTGATGTTTTGTCTGAGTGACAGGTCTGTTTGTCATAAGACAAGGCTCTGTGTGCCGTATAATGTACCTGCAAATCCACGCATATGTTGTCGTTTGCTATAGTCAAATACATAGCCACCTGACAAAGTTTGTCGCCATTTGCCATCATATCGCTGCAATCAAGCATCATAACCGGGAGTGTGGTATGCCTGGAAAAATATTTCATCTCCTATGTGGAAAACATCTTCGGTACGGATAATATATGATACATCCTTGATATCAACAATATATCTATCAGTACGATAGTAATCTGTAATAATGCCTGTGCCGATATAATATTGTCCTATAGTAGGGCCTGTTTGTCTGATATTATAGGTCCAGACCAGCATAATACATATGATTGGGATTGATATGATAGGAATGATATATTTGTGTTGTTTTATATAGAGTTAAATCGCTATGAAGAAGGCACTCAGTACAAAAGAAAATAGTATCGACCCTGTTAATGTCAGTAATATAATATGTATACTTGCATAGACTAGATAGATCAGTCGTGTCATGCTCTAGAAGATGAGCGAAATGAATGCAATCCTACCTTGGTTCATTGCAATATAGCATCAATAATAGGATATTTCTGACCTCGAGGCGCAGCATACAATGCGAGCACAATCATATACAGTGTATGTATCCAAAGTCCTGTACAAAGGTATACTAGAAGCATTGGTCTGTTGG
>CAZEYI010000130.1:0-3069 GCA_964516785.1 uncultured Candidatus Peribacteria bacterium | reverse complement strand
TTATCCTTTTTGTCAGGGAATAGTTGCTCCAAAGTCCAGCTCTTGCCTCTAATTTGTGCTACAGCTTCATTATTGTTTTTGAGAATTTTAGCTTTTTTTTCTGCTTCTTTGTTTTTGGCTATCTGATCAACTATAGATTTATTAATTTGGGAGTAGAGAGTATCCGTATCTAACATATCATTTTTAATAACCGAATGTATGTTTATAACAGGGAGATCTAATTGAGCTCCATTTTTAAATCCGTAGTTAATTCTTATATTAGGGTTGGTGCTTTTATAAAATTTCAATGCATTGTTTTTCATAAATGCAGCAACTTCTTTATTGCCATTTGCTATCTTTGCTTGTGATGTTGCTAGATTTTTGCTTCCAAAAAGATCTTCAATATTGGTAAATATTACATCATAGATATCTTGATTTATTTTTTCTTTATTACTTACAGGTACCGTATCGGCTTTTGTAGTAGCTGGGGCATTTATAGTACCATTATTTGCCGCTATCTTAGCATCTAAATCAGCCCAGTTAAACATTTCTTTCGTTGTGAGATTCATCACTCTTCCATTACCATAGACTCTAAATCATTTGTAGACATATACATTTGCGCCAAATTCAGGTTTATTAAATTTATCACTCGGTATTTTATCCTTACTATCTACATAATTCACCTTGTTGCCGTAGGCATCAACGGTCAATATACCTTCAGCAGTTTTTTGAGATAAATCTTTGGCTGGAGTCTCTGTGGTTTTGGCATCGTATATTTCGGCACCATCGACAATAGTTTTGGTGGCATCTATTTGTACTGTTCCATTGAGCACTCCTACTAATTTTGCCATTGTTTCTGGTCACACAATGCCATCTTCTTTGATACCTACATCTCTTTGAAATTGAGAAACGGCAGCTCTAGTTCTCGAACCATAATTATCATCTACGCCATATTTACCTTCTTTACCACGAAGGAGATTTTCATATCTTCCATTTTGTGAAATTGCATCCAAAGAAGCTTGCACCAAGAAAGTATAGCTATCGTCAGATTGCATAGCGTCCACACTTTTATACACATCACCATCCTTAAACTGTTTATCTAGAAGCCCAGCAAGTTTAGCATTATCCAATGCTTCGACAGCAGATTTAAACTGTGTATCCAATTCGGCGCCAGTCTTTTGAGTTGCTTTATCTACCAGATCCAGCTTCTCTTCTAGAGACTGTACAGCATCATTTTCTAGTTTGTATGTATCCAAGGTTGGCATGAGTTAGGGGAGAATAGTTAAATCTACAAAATTATAATCCTCCATAGCCAAAAAGTCAAATTTCTGCCTCTATTTTACCTCCGTTTTTTGAGAATAAGAAAAATCCTTGTTTTATAGAGTAAAACAAGGATTTTGAGTGTATTATTCTCTCAACTTAGCTCCTACAGCCTCTGCGGCTTTAACTGCTTCTTGGACGATAGCATTAATATGCTCAGTAGTCATGCTTCCATCACCTTTGATACTGATAGTACAGGCCATAGATTTCTTATCGGTTCATAAGTTTTCTCCTGCATAGAGGTCAAAGACATCAACTGACGATACGGTAGGCACTGCCTGTATAGCATCGATGACAGTCCCCAATGGCATAGTATGTGGTACAACCAGACTTATGTCTCTGGTAAGTAATTGATCCTGCAATGTAGCAAAACGATTGCTATAGTACTTTTGGCTCGGCATAGCATTTTCTAGAGCGCTGAGGTTGATATCCATGTATGATACTTGCCCCTTTTCTGGTATCTTATATGCATCAGTTATAAGTGGATGTATCGTTCCCACAAATCCGATAAGCATCCCATCATACTGCACACGGGCTTGTTTTTTGGGATGATATGATGGCAATGAGCTAGGTAATAACTCTATCTTGCTTGCATCCAAGTCCGTTCCTTTGATGATATGAGAGAGGACGGCCTTGACGATAAGGATACTATCATCTCTCCAACTTTTTACATTACTACGATACGCCATATAACCAAAAGACGTTGATTCTCCGACAAAATCTGATGCATAGACGCCAGTATCTTTTGCAAAACTTTGATCCCATACTTTCCCTATATCAAACACATCAAGCGTATCAAAAAATCTCGCATTTTTAGCTATCACAGATAGGAGGTTGTAGACCATATCATCTCTGAGGTATTTTGCTTCTGGATCCAAGGCATTATTGACACTATACAAGCCATCAAGTTTGGTCCCAAAAAGATGCAAATATTTCTCTGGCACCCATGGATATGTCTCTACTTGATCTGCATGAAAGGTATTTTTTGCTATCTCTTCGATAAATCTCTTGAGTTGGACATCACGAGGCATCTGTGCTACTTCAGCACGATGATGTAATGGATATAAGTGTATTGCATCATATCATACCAATCTACATACTTCTTCATACACATCTACAGCCAAATTCATATCAGCAGGCGATCTTCGTACAGGCACAAGGACATCATGCTTGCTCACATCAAAGCCTAGCCTTGGCAAAAATTTCTTGGTCATAGCCTTGGCGTCGATATCTTCTCCCAAGAGTGCTTGGAGATCATCTATAACTATATCTATCTTCTTTTCTCCAGCCAATCCAGTTGCTTCTGGTCATGCATAGCAAGCCAGTCATCATAAAGTATGTTTCCCAAGTTCATCTTTGTATGTCTTAAGAAAATCTACCAAGAAACGATAGGTATGGAGTGTGTAGGCAGGATTGATATTTTTTTCAAAACGAAGTTCTGCATCAGTTCTGAGTCCTAGTCTGGTTCCAGTTTTTCTGACAGTCACAGGATCAAAATTTGCTATCTCGACTACCAAGTGTTTAGTATCTTCACTAATAGCAGAAGATTGGCCACCTATAATACCTGCTAGAGCAAGTATCTTCTTGCTATCAGCTATAACGATATCAGTAGCTTGCAAACTATGTGTAGCTCAGGTAAGATCGATAAACTCTTCTCCATCTTTGGCCATTCTGATAATTATATCTCCTACGATAGTATCCGCATCAAAGAAATGCACAGGTTGCCCAGTGAGATACATAAATATATTAGAAAAATCTACCCAGTTATTT
>CAZEYI010000129.1:0-3091 GCA_964516785.1 uncultured Candidatus Peribacteria bacterium | reverse complement strand
TTTCCCAGAGCAGGTAAAAGAACTTTTGACCAAACTTACTGACAAGGGCTATACTTATGAATTGTTTTATACAGATATTGCAGGGTTTAATCATGCATTGACGTGGTATGACGATATTGCGCATGAAGAAAAACTAGCTGAAGATGCCAGACAAGCTCGTGATCAAGCATCAGGTCAATGAGCGATCAGTATGATCAAAAAAATATATGAAGATAGAGAAAAATATGAGCCAGGAGATTTTGTTTTACAAATGGTAAAACTAGCCTTTCAAGCTGGTGCCTCTGATCTTCATTTCCAATCTGAAGAAGCAGGTATGGTGACCAAAGTGAGAATTGATGGTGTATTGCAAAACGTGGTAACATTTACGCATGCAGAATTTATAAAATATATGCAAAAACTTAAGTTCATATCTGGGACTAAGATGAATGTGGATTATATACCACAGGATGGAAGATTTTCGTTTGATGCAGATGATGGAAATAAAAAAAATATCAAAGTAGATGCGAGATGTAATTTCCTACCTGGATTGGGTTCGGAAAATGCTGTTATCAGATTTTTGGATAGCTCTAAGGGATTGTTGCATCTAGAACAATTGGGCATTAACAAAAAGAATTTTGATCTGATACGAGATCATATCCATAGAAATACAGGACTTATTATCATAGCAGGACCTACCTGATCTGGTAAAACGACCACATTGTATTCTATCTTATCGACGGTAAATACTGGTGAAGACAAGATAATTACACTCGAAGATCCAGTTGAATATCACATCCCTGGTATTGAACAATCGCAGATAAATTATAGCAAAGGATATACGTATGAAATCTGACTCAAAGCTATCCTCAGACATGATCCTGATATCATCCTGATCGGTGAAACTAGAACTGCTGAAACTGCAGAGATTTCTATAAATGCAGCTCTTACAGGACATCTCGTATTTACAACACTGCATACCAATAGTGCTATCGAAGCTATCGCGAGAATGATATCAATCGGCGTGAAGCCATATATGCTTGCTCCCGCCTTGAGTTTGGTGTGTGCACAGAGATTGGTGAGAAAAGTAGATCCTGCTACCATGACTCGTAGAGAAGCTAGCTATGCTGAAGCACAAGAGATCAAAGAAGTACTCAGAAAAATCAAAGAAATAGATCCAAGCTTAGAACTCACATTTGATGGAACAGTGCCTGTTGCTGTGCCAACAGAGTCTAATAATTTCACTGGATACAAAGGCAGAATGTCTCTGACCGAAGTATTTGAAATTACTGATGATATTAAAAAACTCATCGTCGATGGGAAAACCGATATCGATATCTATGCCAAAGTAAGAGAAAATGGCTATCTTACGCTCCAAGAAGATGGAATACTTAAAGTATTGCAAGGGCTCACAACCTTGGATGAATTGAGGAGGGTTTTGTAAATAATCATTGACATTTTGTTATAATTGTATACCATAGTATATATATTTTTTGCTATGGTGACATATGGGAGAGAAATTGAGTGCCGAAAAGGTTGAGTTTATAAAAAGAGATAGAAAGCCAGACAAAGGATTTTTTATCCATCAAGAAAACGACACGTTGCGAACGTATCATGAGTGCTTTTTGGTACAGAAAAAAGATACGAGAGAGGCTCTTTTTTTTGTTATCACTGCCGCCAACGAAAAAATATTGATGGATACATGAGATATGTTTGTCTATGCCGATAGCTTTGAGACTTTGCATGCTACTAGCAAGCATAATGCTGAATTATATGATATCTATGGTGAATCTGCAGGTGTATTTTCTTCTGACGGATCCGCCTACGAAGCTCCTGTGGGTCAAAAATTCAGAAGATAGCTAAATATATTGCAATTGTTGAAATGATACCTATTTTGTGTGTGTTTTAATTTTTTTTGTTTTTTGATAATGCTTCACGAATTTATGGCTTTTCTTGAACAGTATAATGTCGTTGGTATGGCAGTCGGTTTGCTTGTAGCTACTAAGGTAGGCGCTTTGGTTAAAGGACTTGTCGAAGATCTCGTAACTCCTGTACTGCTCAATCCTCTCTTTACCAAACTCAAAGTAAAAAATCTCGAATGACTATCTTTTAAAGGGATATTGTATGGTAAGACATTGGCTTTGTTGATTGATTTTTTGATCACTGCGTTCTTGGTGTTTATGCTCATCAAGTATATGGATATAGCTATCAAATAGACTTTGACTTCCAGCTGCTTTTGGCTACACACGAGTAAAATCGTGTGTAGTTTTTTTTATTACTGTGCATCGTGACATGAAATACCATTCATCATTACTCAATCAATACATCGACATACAAGATACGCCAGACAATATAGCGAATCAACTGACCTGTAAGATATGTGAGATAGAAGAAACCATCATGAGGACTATACCACAAGATGTCGTTATCGGTAAAGTAATGGATGCGGAAAAACATCCTGATGCGGACAAACTATTTGTCTGTCATATCGACTGTGGCAAAGCTGGTGTATTTCAAATATGTACAGGTGGAGAAAATATCCAAGCAGGAATATATGTTCCAGTAGCTATACCAGGATGTTATCTTCCTGTACCCAAGCTCCAGATAGATCCGAGAAAAATGAGATGATTGGATTCGAATGGTATGATCTGTTCTAAGTCCGAATTGGGGATCAATGAAGATGCAGAACATCACTGGATATGGGATCTGACCAAGGATTTTGCTGATCTATCAGATAAAGATACCGGCACTCCTCTAGCAGTCAAATATCCATTCTTGGAATCATGCGTCTGGGATGTAGAAAATAAAACTATCACACACAGACCAGATCTCACTGGGCATTTTGGGATAGCTACTGAATTGTATGCTATGTATGACGATGAGAAAATAACGAAGAAAGATATTGTAAAAATTATGGATAAAGTATTGGATACTGATATCATAGACTTTTTGGAAGAGAGTAAAGCATCAGTCAAGAAAATAAGCCCAAAAACAGATAAGCTCCGCTCCTATGTATTGACGGAGATTTCTGATATCGAAGTAAAACCATCATCTTTTGCAACTAGAGTTATATTGCGCGATCTCTGACATACTCCAAAAAATAATTGGGTAGATT
>CAZEYI010000128.1:0-3179 GCA_964516785.1 uncultured Candidatus Peribacteria bacterium | reverse complement strand
AAAAGAGTGGACTCCTGTTAATACAACTCCGCCAAATAATTTGAGAAATAATTTGAGAGTCAAATTGTTTAGAAAGCTTTTCTACCAAATCCTGTGCCACCTGTTGAGGGGATTTTTTCCAAGCTTTTGCAAGAATAAAACACGGAAAAGCAAAATCTCCATGTGCATATTCTTGTGGTCTCTCAATCATAGAGAAAATCAATCATTTCATATCAACACTGGAGTTAGGATCCTTTTCTAATAATCCAAGATGAGACCAAATCAATTCTCCAATATATTTCTTATAATCTATCATTCTGATTCAATATTTTTAGCTCAGGTAAAGCGTATAATTCTACATCGTGCAAGGAACTTCATAACAACATAGGTAGGGTCTATTTCTCGCCACTTGCGAGCAAATTTTGGGTTGGTTCATTGTGCATGATGATTATTTTGAAACAATTCTCCGACTGTTAATATATCAATGGGCAAGGTGTTTTTTGAATGATCTCCTAGTTTATAATTTATATATCCTGCCATATGTCCAAATCGGTTGACGATAGCTCCATGAACTGGATTCATAAGGAAATGTATTGGCAACAAGAAATACATCCACCAACTAGCCCCCAAAAGCATATAAATACCGATATAAAGTACACCTCGCAATATGCGACTTATCCAGCTATTGCCTCGCGCATCAAACCATTTCCAAATAGGATAATTTGCCTTAAATTGTGTCGTATATGCAGAGGCATTAGCCAATATTTGCATATAAATTCACTTGGTCTTGTGCATCAGGGTAAATATATCTTTGAAGAAAATAGGTGAGTGTGGATCATCGATCGTGTCAGAAAATTTATGATGCAATCTATGCAATATTGCATATGCAGACGGCACCAAATACGAAGATCCATGAATCACGTACGTCAAGATATGGAAAAATTTTTCCCACCATCTATGCATGGTAAACATCGCATGTGCAGCATAACGATGGAGGAAAAAGCTTTGCAAAAAAACCGCAACATACCAATGCAGCACAAAAAACAAGAATACCCAGACATCTACTACAGCTGTAGCAACCACTAATACAGCATATGCTAATATCACCAATCCTGCCAATATGTTCAACAAAAAATGTTTATCAATTTTCATACTATCGAAAAGCAGATAAAATCATCGACAGCACTATAGCAAAAAATGCAAAAAATGCAATCAGGACTTGATAAAAAATGACGTATCTATATGATGGATGTCATGGGCGATTAGCTCAGTTGGCTAGAGCGCTACATTGACATTGTAGAGGTCGTTGGTTCGAGTCCAATATCGCCCAGTCTTATAATAATGAAAACTATAGCGCATTATTGTGCTATTTTTTTATAAGAAGAACAACGAAGCCGCGCCGGCAACTATAACCAATGATATGGACATAATAACCTGTATAGCAAATTTTCTAGCACCAAACAAGAAGGCAATTCATCATTTGACTGCAGTATTAACCATCACCGCTATGATGATAGCGATGGTTGCTGTGTTAAGTGAAAGTTCTTTGAGAGATGAGACCGAAAGCGTAATTGCATCAACATCAGTAAATCACGAGAAGAATGCGACAAAATACAAGCTCTCCGCAGGAAGATAATGCAGAGACAATTTTGACAATCATATAATAAATGCAAAGAAAGCACCAAAGAACAATGCTGGCTTAAGTGCAAATGGCGATTGTACTTTGATCTTCACATCCGCCTTCTTTTCGCCTGGCCCTTCATGCAAATAATGCCACAATGAAATGATAAGTCATATACCTGCCATTACTCACAATGGGATTATTAAACGAGCAAATAGGTCTTTATTGAGAGCAAAGGCATAAATTCATACCCTCACAAACATAATAGAAGAAGACACCAATACACCAAAAACAAACGCATTAAAGTTTTTTGCTTTCTTAGACAATCATGACAATGATGTTGTTACAGCGGTACTCGAAACGATACCTCATATAAGCCCAGTAAGGCCTATTCCTTTCTTAGTTCCCACCACCTTCGTAAGGATGTATCATACAAATCATATCCCAGACACAAAGACTACCATAAGCCATGTCTTGTAGGGATTAAATAGGCCCAAAAATCCATAATCTTGATTGGGAAGAAGAGGAAGGACGATAAATGCAATGATTGCAAATTTGATAGTATCATACATTTCTTCTGTACTAACTTTATGTACCAAGGAATGTAACTGTTCACGCAAAGACATAAGCATAAATGTTATAATGCTGATACATATAGCCAACAATTGATAATCCAAGAAAACCAATACCCCCGTCAAAAAACAAATCAATGCGGCTATTTCAGTAGTAATTCAAAAACTACCATTTGCTGTATGACTAAAATACGAAGAAAGAGTAATAGCTACAGCAACGACAATCAAGGCTATTCATACAAACCAGTATCCTTCAATTCCTTTGCCTATCATAGCAGCCACAAAACCAAACAATGCTATAAGTGCAAAAGTTCTTACGCCAGTGATCGCTATCTTGTTTGATTGAGAATACGTTTGTTCTCTTTCCATCCCAAGAAGCACTCCAAGAGCAACTGTTAACAAAAGTTTCATAAGAAGAGATATACTAAGCATGAGAAGGATAGTAGATAAAAGCTACTATAGGCAATAGTAAAAAATCTATAAATTACAACATGTATATATATCAAAGATATGGTAGAATACTTGACTTATCTACACAAAAATCTAATATAGAATCACTGACGTTTAACCCCAAAACTGCCACATGCAGATACAAGGTCCAAGCAGTGTCATCACTTATGACAAAATCGCGTAGCGAAATTTTTAGCACGCGATTTTTGTTTTAAATAATTTATTATATAAAGACGCCAATGAATACCCCCAACAATAGTTGATACATAGATAAATTAAAATCACAAGTAGGTAAGATTACCGCTAGTGTTTTGTTTATGCTAGCTCTGCTTTTGGCAAATCCAGAAGCAGTTCAAGGACAGATAGTCGGCCGCAGTAAAAGCGAGATTAAGACACGTATAATAGATAACTATATACTATCAGACACGAGTCAAACAAGAAAAAACTTTGAGGAAATATGGAGCAAACTAACTATAACAGATTTAAAAATAATTGATGACCTAGTGAGCGATGTATATATAAAGTGAGATAAGGGATCGAGGTTTTGATGAAGAGCT
>CAZEYI010000127.1:1164-3215 GCA_964516785.1 uncultured Candidatus Peribacteria bacterium | reverse complement strand
TATAATTGGTTTACCATATTTACTTCTTACGAAGTCTTCGATATCTTGTGATATAGTAGTAATCCCCACACCATATTTTCTCGCTCTCTTCGTAATGCTGAACAAGAAGTTTGCAGATACATCATTTTGCAACAATATCCAGGCTTCATCAACTACGAGCAATCTTTTTTTCTTGCGTGCTCTGATCTTGGTCCAGATAAAGTTCAACACATTGTACATGGCAGGATTTTTTAGTGCTTCTTCTAAGTCTCTGATACTAAATACTGTCATCGCATTGTTGATGTCGATATTTGTATATTTGTTAAATATTTTTCCAAAGGTTCCTGTGACGTATTTACTAAGTCTGAGAGACAGACTATCTCCACCATTCATTCCATCGAGTATGTTCATGAGATCTTCCATCAATGGTGGCTGCTTACCATCATAATTCGATGCTTCAAAAGAGAAACCTTTGAGTGTATAGGTACTCTGCAATGCCTTATCCAGCAATGCCTCTTCCTCAGCAGATAATTGACCTACAAGCAACTGTACCATCCCAATCAAGTTCATGATATGACTTCTCAGCAAATCGCCAGGCCCGTATTCTACATCTTCGATAGCTGGTGGCATATCGAATGGATTCAAGAATTGCTGCGAATTAGTAGCTATATTGACGTATGTTCATCACACCTTTTCACACAATGCTTTATATTCATTTTCAGGATCGATAACGATCACATCAATTCATGAGAGGATATATCTCAGTGCTTCTAATTTTACCGTAAATGATTTACCGGCACCGGATGTCGCTAGTACTACACTATTCATATTCTCCAACTTCGAATCAAATCTATCAAAGATAACGAGTCCTCATGTCTGTGTATTGACTCCATACAATATCCCAGTATCAGCCACGAGGTCATCTGCTACAAATGGGAAACTACCTGCAAGTGATGACGTTACCGCACTTCTCACGATACCAAGATCATCCACACACAGTGGCAATGACGTGATAAATCACTCATCCATTCTCTGTACAGCATTCTTGGCACGGATACCATATCCGGCAATTTTCTGTTCAAATTTTTTACTCTCTTCTTTGAGTGCCTTCTCGTCTTCGTTGTACAAATTGACATAAAATCATGTCTCAAAATATCTTTCTTCACGAGTAGTGAGTTTTTGTCTGATCATCTCGACATCCCTATATTGTTGTTCTACTTCGGTATCGAGTGTTATGCCTTTTTGCATAGCTTCGTTGATCTCAGCTTTGAGTTGCGTAGATTTTTGCTTGAGCATAGACTGGATAGCCCCGTCATCTTCTGGATAGATAAAGAAGCTCATATCCCATTTCGCATGAAACGAAAATATATCTCTGGTCCAGAGCGCATCGATATAGGATGGATAGCTTTGTGCATAATATGTTCTTCACAAAATTCCTGATAGATTGAATAGTGTGGACTTTACTTCCCAGTACGAAGGAGCAATATGCGTCTTATAATCAGTGATAGTAGAGCTATAGTGTTTTTCTACTTCCACGATAAATTGTCTTAATTCACCACTGAGAAGTTTGTCGTTATATTGGTCATCAGGCAGCATGAGTATATCTTTGACTTGTTCTCTGAGATCTTTGCGATTGACGAGATTTTCTGCAGTTTGCTCTTTGCTATCTTTGCTTGGCGTAGCTTCTTTTTTCTTAGTACTTGGAAATATAAACGCAAAAAATGAATCCACCAAGGCACTCAACCCTTTGTCAGGAGCCTTTGGTTTAATAACTTTTTGGATAGTTTTTTTGTCAGACAGCAGAGGATATCAGCCATCTTCTATGAGTTTGGTATAATCAGTATCATAGACGACATCGTGTATGTGTTCCAACATAATAGTTCGGAGAATAGAAAGATATAACTTCAATCTACAAAACCTCGCACAAAAAGCAAAGAAACTATGTATTTACTACTACAAAATGGCTTGACAAGGTCGCAAAACTATTGCAAGCTCAAGAAGTCGTCCAGTGGAGTACTGTTGATATAGATATCGGTGCTTGTGATATTTGGAAATTGGAGCAAAGTCTGTTC
>CAZEYI010000127.1:0-1154 GCA_964516785.1 uncultured Candidatus Peribacteria bacterium | reverse complement strand
GCTTTTACTCTAGGGTTGTCACAGACGCCCCCTAGGCTAAGCGTACCATTGAGATATACTTCCGCCACACCATTGTTGATCGATAGAGAGTTAACTGTAAGTTGTGCGTTATCTAAAGCGCTATAGTAGCCAGAGTAATTATTCGGATCAAGGGTGAGTAGTTCAGCCAAAGTATCATACACAGGATCTTGACTAGCAGACATATCATATTCTAGATACGCCATGTGATCACCACATCCTATGACATCAAGTCCTGTATTATTTGGGTCTATATCTATGAGAAAAACTTTTGTTCATGTCAGCTGAGCTGCTGCTTGTTCTTGTATTGCGCCTGTCTCCACAGATCATGTTTCTACGATTGGAGTATCGTTTTGTACAGCACATGCAGTAAGCAATAAGAGACTAGATGCGATAAGAATTTTTTTGTACATTTGTATTTACCATTATAGATATAAATTATTTTGTCCCTCAAAATTTTCTATATACCTTGTGACCAATTCGAGCAATAATGCAAGCCAAAATAATAGGCAAGACGATATGTTCATATTTACCCATAAAAACCTGCACCTGTGCATAGTTTTCACCAAAAGCATACCCTGCGCAGATAAGGAAAGCACTTCGTACCAATGACCCTCCAAGTGTAAGCGTACTAAACTGTACAAAATCCATCTTCACCGCTCCTGCAGGGAATGATACTACGGTTCTCACTATAGGTATAAGTCTGCCAAAAAAGACGAACATTTTCCCAAACTTTTCAAAGAAACGAAATCCTTGATCGACATCTGCTTCGGTGATAAAAAAATATTTTCCATATTTTTTTATAAACGTTGCAATTTTCTGTTCATTTCCTCGATAACCGATCAGGTAGAAAGGGAGAGATCATAAATACGCACACACTCACGACACGATAATTGCTATCCATATATTCATCTGTCATTCGACAGCCAACCATCCAGCAAAAGGCAAAACCAATTCGGAAGGAATGGGAGCAAAAAAACTTTCTACAAACATTGCTAATCAGAGGCCAGGATATCCTATAGTTTGCATGAGATGGAGAAGTCGTTGGACGATAGCGTCGATCATTTTTTCAGTACATCATAAATCAATAGTATGCCTATAGCAAAAGATATATAGATTACAAGCAAGTTTATTAC
>CAZEYI010000126.1:0-3219 GCA_964516785.1 uncultured Candidatus Peribacteria bacterium | reverse complement strand
AGGCACAAAAACTCATTAAAAGCAATATCTTGCAAATAGCAGAATACGAAAAAATATTCAGCAATTTACAGCAAACAGCAGAATATATTATGCTCAAAGGTATGACATTAGAGGATTTTAGTAATACAGATAAAAATAACATAGACCCCAGTGAACGAAATATATTTGAGAACTTAAGAAAAAATGTTGTGCACTACAGAGAAAGGGCAGACAAAATCCAAACAGATATCTGCACATTTTTAGGAGAACGAGCCGCCGAAGAAAAAAAATGCTCATATTATATACACAAAATACAAAGAGCTGAGGAAGAGGGCAAATCAATTTGATGCAGATACACAAATATACTACAATTTAATGATCAAATATCAGGACAAATAAAATAAAATAAAATAAGATATGATTTGCATTGTAAGCACAACAAGTATACATATAACAAGATTGTATCATTTTACTTTCTTCTTCTAGCTGATGATCCACGAAGATCTACCAAATGCAAGGTTCCTAGATGAAGAGTTGCAGGAGTTTATCCAAGATTGGCTTCCCGAAGACACCAGCAAAGAAATCAAAATCAAGATGCAGTCTCAGGCTATAGAGTCTATGATCATAACCAAAAACATCGTTATGTTCGTCAAGTGATTGGGCTATCCTATCAACTTTGAAGTAGGTGAATCCAACTTCGTACCTGTCTGATCACCAGAGATGAACAAAATACAACTCATCCAACACGCACACGATTTCGAAATATATGTCAAAGACGTACACTAGAAGCACATTGCTTATGATAAGAAAATCCATACACTACCTATACTTTTAATCATCACAGACTCCATGATAGAACTATTTGTTATTTTCCAGATGCATACAGACAAGGATACGACCATCAGTGACATTATTCTTCCCTTACCAAAATGATTGGGCAATAAAGAACTGCTCAACCTCGTCAAAGAGTCTATTGCAGCTATCCCATGATCAGGCGCAATCCTTAATATAATCAATCTCAATACCGTAAACCCACCAAAAGCTCCAGCTCCAGTAGCAAAAGAATATACGCCAAGTCCTAGACCAGAACGTACATTCTCACCTAGAAAAGAACATACTGCATATCCTAGTCGTCATAATAAAGACGACGATCGTAGACCATCAAGAAGAGCAGACAGTGATCGTCCATTCAAACCCAGAGAGACAGGAAGAAAAGATAGGGATCATAGACCAGCCGACAGTAGAGAATGATTTACACCCAGAGGAGGAAGTAGTACATACCATGGCAAATCAGCAGACTCATACGGAGGCAAGCGTCATGGCGGAGGATTCCGTGGCAAATCAAGCAGACCACCACATGCATCTAGATCAAGATAGAGACAAAAAGGCATACTCCAAGTATGCCTTTTTCTATAGCTACAAAAAAGGAAATCTATATAAAACACCGTATGCAATATCTCAAAGTCACTGGACTGACCAAATCATATACGACCAAGATACTTGTCGATCATGCCGACTGCACAGTTTTGAGATGACAAAAAATTGCTATCGTTGCAAAGAACGGAGCAGGAAAGTCTACATTCCTCAAGCTTCTGATGAACGAGGTAAATTTGAGTGATGGCACTATCGAACGAAGAGAAGGTCTCCGCATAGGATACCTCCCACAAGATAGTCGTCTAGATGAAAACAAGACCGCTCGTGAGATTCTGTTTGATTTCGATGTAAATGAATTGCGAGAACAGGAAGTAGAACTCAATATCGCCATCAACAAACTCGGCATCACGCCATATCTAGATCAAGCTATCGGCTCACTATCTGGTGGCGAAAAAAAACGTGTCGCACTCGCCAAAGTACTCATGGGTGATCCAGAGATGCTTGTCCTGGACGAACCTACAAACCACCTTGATCTTCCTATGATCGAATGGCTCGAACGATACCTCAAAAATCATCACACCACATTACTCATGGTGACGCACGATAGATATTTCCTGGAGAGAGTCTGTACCGATATATTTGAACTCCATAGAGGCAAAATTATTACTTATCCTGGTAATTATTCCTACTATTTGGAGAAAAAAGCTATTCGTGAAGAAAACGAACAGATAGGTTTACATAAACTCAAACAGCTCTATAGAAAAGAACTCCAATGGATCAAAAGATCTCCTAGCGGAAGACAGACTAAATCTAACTCCAGAGCGACTAGGTTTGATGATATACATGAAACATACCATACCAACAAAGATATCTTATTCCATGAAGATGAGAAGCTGATTCTCTCATCAGAAACCAGACGTCTAGGTGGCGAAATTATGAAACTCAGCAATATCCAGAAATCATATGGTGACAAAAAAATTCTTGCAGATTTTTCACATGAGTTTAGACACAACGAACGCATCGGTATCATAGGCAAAAACGGAGTAGGGAAGTCTACTTTTGTACGCATCCTTTTGGGAGAAGAAGATATGGATGCTGGCAAGATCAAGATAGGCGAGACTGTCGTCTTTGGACATTACCAACAACAAGACATTCATTTTCCTGATGATATGAGAGTCTCTGATATCGTCAATGATCGCAATCTACTCGAACAATTTCTTTTTCCGATTAAACAACAGCATGTCTTCGCAGAAAGCCTTAGTGGAGGAGAAAAGAGAAGACTCCACCTCCTATCAGTCCTCTATAAAAATCCAAACTTCCTTATCCTCGACGAACCAACCAACGACTTAGATCTTATCACTATCGGAGTCCTCGAAGAGTTTTTATTAAACTACCAATGATGTCTGATAGTCATTTCACATGATAGATTTTTCATGGATAGGATTACTGATCACTTATTTGTCTTTGAATGAGATGGTATAGTAAAAGACTACCGAGGGACATATCGAGAATACAAAAAAGACAAAGATGCTAGAGACGATAAGGCAAAAAAAACTAAGAAGAAAGAAGAAGTAGACACAACATGACACATAGAAACCAAGAAAAAATTATCCTATATGGAAAAGCGTGAACTCGATCAGCTCATGAAAGATATACTCAAGCTTGAAGAAAGAAAAGATGAAATCAATCTCCTCATAAATAATACCAGTACAAGCTACGCAGAGATTAGAACACTGTCTGAAGAACTCTGACGCATCTTACGCCAATTAGAACAAAAAGAATACAGATGGTTTGAATTGAGCGATAGGGGATAAACAATAAAAACAGAGGAGAGAAGTCCTCTGTTTTTTGTATTGTTTTGTATAA